>CALFAK010000116.1 GCA_937948985.1 uncultured Neomegalonema sp.
TTATGGTTCCCGAAGGCATAACAAGATCGGAACGCGCATGACCCTTGCCATTACCACCTTCTACGCCGGAATTCTGGCCCTGCTGATCTTCTGGATCGCAATCCAGTCGATCAAACGCCGTCGCGGCAAGCAGATCAGCCTCTCCGATGGCGGCGATGAACATATGCTGCGCCTGAACAGCGCGATGCGCAACGCCACCGAATATATCCCGATTTTTCTGATTATGATGGCGGGTGTCGAATCGCTGGGCGCGCCGGGCTTTGTTCTGCACCTGATCGCCCTGCTGTTCGTCACAGGCCGCATCTTGCACGCCTGGCACTTCATCACCGCCCGCACAGATTACACCTATCGTAAGTTTGGAATGCACCTGACCCTCTGGCCGCTGCTGGCAATGGCGGTGGGCGCAATCGCCCACGGGGCGGTGGCGATGGTGGGGTGAGGGGGCCTATGTGACGCGATGTAGGGCAATCCGCTATGCCCTGATAATGCTGGCGGTGTTGATCGCTTTAGCAGCCAACTACGTCTACGGAATCGCCGGAAGCGTCAGCAAGGATAACGATTTCAAGTACATCGCCGAAAATTGTAGCCGGATAACGCCTGAGCAGGCTGAAAACATCGCTGCTCACATAACATATGACCGTTCGTTCTTCGGCAATATTTATATTTTTGATCAAGTGCCCGGTGAATTTTCCAAGGGCGACTTTGAAGCGGCCTTTCGCGGCCCCTCATCTGAATTTTTCTGCTTACCCGTAGCGGGATGCCTCTTCCCACCGATTTTGCGGAAGGCGTGTAATCGGCAAAAGGGCTGAAATAAAAAAAGGCGGTGATCATGGAACGTCAGAGGGGAGCGACATCACGACCACCGCCAAGCGCACTACAGAGGGACTATGTGCGTTAGACATAGGTAGAAGTCCATCAAGGCGGGAAACTGCTGGGATTATGGCATTTCCGCCCCAATCAAGGCAGTGGCTAAAGGCTATGGTCCGCCACTGCATTACTTCACCTCATTTAGTGTAAACCCATCGGCAACTTTCGCCATGCGGGCCGCAACCGTTATTGGTGCACATGCACACTTTGACCCACCCGCCAGCATGTGCCGTTCCCAATGTCGTCGCTGAAACCGTACAAGCCAGCATTCCGCAGAGCATCATTTTTTGCATAAGATTCGTCATTATTCTTCTCCTGTGATTTATTACGCTCGAAAGCCCTAAGGCCGGACCGGAAGCTTCAACACGCGCCCGGAATTACCAGCAAGGGCAATCGGGGCACGTGTATTCGCTCAACGACTTTAAAAAATCACAGCCCGGATCGGATGCCAGAGGCTGGATTTGCGTGTAAACCCAAGGCGGCGTGGGATCATGGACAAGAACGTCAGTGTAAACGTACCAGCCTTGCGCGAAATCCATCGCCAGAGCGGGAAACGTGGCCGACACCGCTGCGAGCGCCACGGCTGAAACCACCAGATTCTTGATAGTTGAGAATTTTTTCATAGCTTTTCTCCGTACTTCATTTCTTGCAGTTCACTCTGCAAGACGTAGGAAAGCTCGGAAGGCCACGTCAAAAATCCCCCATAGGGGGTACGATCAGCGTTTTTTTGAACGATCGGCGAGGTAATCCATACCAAAGCTCATCATCATCCTGACCAGCTGGGTGCGCGAGCCGCATCCGGTTTTCTCAAAGATATGCTTAACTTGGGTCTTAACTGTCTCGGCACGACTGTCTCGGCGCTCGGCAATCTCAGAATTCGTCAACCCTTCACTCACACCGCCAACCACATCTATTTCAGCCGGGGTCAAACCGTAAGCGGTGCCGATCAGACGCGGATCACACAAAATCGGCAGGCTCGTGTCGGTGCTGCACAAAATAAAACCACCAAAATCTTTTTTCCCGATTTCATCGACCTGCTTTAGCGGTGTCATCTCGATGCACAGGAACATCTCATCGCCCGTGGCAATCGCTTCTTTACGCGGGCGGGCGCCAAATTTGCCATGATTGAGAACATCAGCCTTGAGCGTTTCAAATCGCTGCTGGTCATCTTTCTTAAAAAGCCTCAGCCGATCTTTTGAGTCGATGTCAAAGACACGAAAGGTCTCCCGCTGGCGAGTGAATTCGTTATTCTCCAAGGCAACACGCCCTTTGGAATCGATAATACAGATCCCGATATTCAAACGCTCAACTGCCGCCAACAGCCCTTGATTCTCGACTGTAAGTTGCCTGATAGGACGCCCTTGATCCAATGCCTTGGCGATATGCGGCAGGTACGTGTTCAACGTGGCCCGCTCAAGCTCCGTTATGCCACCCCGATCAGATTTAAACTGAACCGAGAAACGCGAAAGATCAGTGTTGTCCTTATTGAGCTGTGCGGCAGCGCGATGCAAAAGGCCTTGCTTCATAACCGCGCGAACATTCGCGCGGGCCTTAAACTCTTCAACATCATCGAAAAGAATCGAGTCCGGGATAATATCAACGGCATCATGTTTTCGAATATGCGCCAGAAAAGCGTCCTGATCCGCGAGTTCGGCACTGAGGTGTTTCTCAAAATACTCTTGCAGAAAATCAGGCTTGTAGAATGAGGACATGAACGGCGTCATCAAATCGCCATCACGGTCCAATTCGAATATCAGGCATCCTCTCGCATTCACACTCTCCGCGATACGGTCAAGCACAGCGCCCCATAATGACTGATCCGCGACAGTATTATGAATGCTCTCGATGATCTCACGAGTGTTTTTGTCCGTCATCTCACAGCCCGGCTTCTCTTACCCTACTCCGCCGCTTTGCGCACCGGATCGCCGTACCATTGCGCTATTGAACCGTCGCCGTCTTTGGGTTTAACCCCGGACATCACATTGTCCGAAAGGTCCGCGCCCTCCTTCACAAAGTTCAGCGGCACGTCCCAGTCAAAGTTGCGATACACCGCCCCCAAATGCGCGAAGGGCGGCGCTTGGGCGAACAGTTGGAATGTCAGGCGGTGGCCCGCGTAATCCGAGTTCAGCAAGTCCCGCGCATAGGCGAGCAGCTTGCGGCGGTCCTCGGCCACCCAATTTTCATTGATGGAATAGTATTTATCCATCCACGGCTTCGTCTCCGGCGCCTCAAACGTCGCCACATTCGGGGTCACACAAATCTGACCGCCGACCAGCTCCCGCGCGAGGTGCATCATCGTCGGCAGGTTGGTCATCGCATGAACCCGCCCCGTCATAAGCAGCGACTGGTTCGGCATCATCAGCCCCGCGGGGGATCGCTCGCCCAACGCAATGGCGGCTGTCAGATGCGCGTTGATACCCTCGCGCCACGTGGCCAGCGTCGCCAGCTTTTCCTGCACCGCCGGTTGCTTCTCCAGCCCGGTTTGCCGCGCATTGAACAACGCCGCCCCGATCATCTGATCCGCCGTCTTCAGCGTCCGTTGCACAAACGCGAATGCCGAATAGCGGTGCAGGGTCGCGCGGATAAAAGTCGCCGCCTTTGTGTGACGGTAGAACAGCACATTCTCCCACGGGATCAGCACATTGTCGAAGATGACAATCGTATCAACCTCATCAAACTTGTTCGACAACGGATAGTCGCGATGGTCCGCGCGCGGACATCCGCCCCGCGCCCCCGCAAATCCGCCCCGACAGATAAACTTCAGGCCCGGCGAGTTAAAATCACAAATGAAGCCCACCGCGTAGTCCGACAGCGCCTCATTGCCCCAATTCGCAATCGTCGGCTTGGTGAAGGCCTGGTTCGCGTACGCGGCGGCGGTTTCGTATTTTGCGCCCCGCACCACAATCCCCGCATCCGTCTCCTTGACCACATGAAGCAGCATATCCGGGTCCTGATCCTGCGGCGCGAGGCTGCGGTCGCCTTTGGGGTCGGTATTGGCCGAGACGTGGAACGGATCGTCCCTGATCGCCTGATGGATATGGTTCTCGATATTCTTGGCCCATTGCGGATCAATCTCCGCGAGGATGTCTTGGCCGTCATACAGCGACCACATCTCGCCCACCGTCTCGTCCCCGACGCGCGTTACGACCCCGCCCACATCCTCCAGCACGGTATCCGTGGCGCGGCGTTTGGCCCACCAATCCTCTTGTGTGTATGGCAGTGTGTTGCCGATGGCGTTGGTTTCGCCATTCTGCTCCACCGTCATCACGTCCCGCGTGGCCGGATCATGCGCCATATCATAGATGCGCGCGCGGATATCGACCAGCGGCTTAAACATCGGATGCGCGGTCACATCCTTCACCCGCTCGCCATTCATATAAACTTCGCGATTGTCGCGGATGGAGTCGCGGTACTGTTCGCCGGTGCGGATCATCGTGAAGCCCTCCCATCAAAATTATGTTGATGCGATGCAGACACGATTTTCCTCAAGTATCAAGAGGCGGCGCGTCAAATTTCACAAGGGAGAAAGTGGTGGCGAGAGAGAGACTTGAACTCTCGACCTCACGATTATGAGTCGTGCGCTCTAACCAGCTGAGCTACCTCGCCGAAGGTGAGCGGTTCAATACGTGCCGGATCGGGCCGCGTCAAGCATGGAAAACGAGGACGTCATGTCACGGAAAACGGGCGTGTAAAGGCGCAAGCATCGTTCCATGCGCCCAAACATCCCGAAAAAGCAGAAAAACTGTATCAAATCCGGCAAGCGTCCCCGTGCCAGATCAACGCTCTCAGTTTCAAACCGGAGCATAGGACTAATCAAAACGCACTGCCCACCACGCCGAATGGCAGGTTTTCCGGCTCTTTCCGCAACTGGCATTTGTTTTGCTTTTTTGATCCGCACAATATCACTATCAGGAAAGACAAGCACAATGACACTCACAAAAATCGCGGCCGTTGCTATTGCCGTTGCAACGACGACACTTGCCGCACAGGCGCACGCCAGCATCATCACTTATGATCTTGCAGGGTCGGCAACAGATCCGAACGCGGGCAGCTTTTTCCAATTCAATGGCGAAGGCAACGCACGCACGACATTCAACTTCAACCACAGCGGTGCTGACGTCACACTGCGTTACGATGACGAGACCAACACCGCACAGGTGAATGGCTTGGGTTTCAATGAAACCACAGGACAATTGGAACAATTCAACCTGTTCTACAACGAGGCGTCACTCACGGACGGGCGTCTGAGCCTCAGAGACGATGATATCGTGGGTTCAGTTGGTGGCCGCACCGTTGCTGGCAACGGCTTCAATTTTGATCTGGCTGGCAACACTTTGATCGGCCACGGCTGGCTGGCCAATACAGACGGCACCCATTTTGGTGATTTCCACCTGGCAGGATCCCAAGTGTCGAACGGCAGCTGTGTCGGTGTCGGATGTGCCGCGAATAACGGTGGCGGTGAAGTGCCGGCCCCTGCTCCACTGACCCTGATCGGTGCAATGGCACTGCTCGGCGCATGGCGTCGTAAACGCGCAAACGCGAAGTAACCCCGCTCAAACCGATACCGGTTTGATATGAAAGGCCGTCAATCCTCATGGAGGGTTGGCGGCTTTTTTCGTTGAAGAATGTGTAACGCGTAGAGCAAAGGCCGGACCGGACCTATTTACCCCATGTGCGCACAGGGCCACTGTCCAAATGCACAAAGTTGGAGCGGGTATAGATGCCCACACCTCCGCTGGCGAGGCGTTTGCCAACGCTTTGCACCTGATCCACGGTCACATCTGTCATGCGCAGGTCCATCGCCATGCCACGCATGTGGTAGGAATTTTTCGCCACGCCGCTTGAACGACGGCGCAACATGTCATTGGTGCGCTTTGACCGATACCCTGAAATCACAGAGAAGGGACGATCATGGCCGAGCAAGTATTGTGTAGCGGAAACAATATCAACAAGACGCGGATCAATCCGCGTCATTTCATCTGTACGGCTATCACGTAAAAGTTTGTTAACTTCTTGCATCGCATCACGGACATATTCACCATGTACGTAGTAAATTGTATCCAGACGCTCATCAGTTCGCGGATTATAAAGGTTGATACGACGGATGTCCCCTGCTTTAGCCGAAACACTGTTGAACGGGCATAACGTCAAGCCGGCGGCGGCCGCGCCAATCAGAAAATTCCGGCGCGTAAATCGACTCTGTGATGCGGCGTTGGCTAACATGGTATCGATCCCCCAATCGGTCTTTCAGTCTGGCGGAACGCTGTCCGGCCATCGCGGCACAAACAGTGCCTTTGAACATGAGGAAGAGTGTGCCATGTATGGCTTGCGGTTAAGTTTATTGTACAGATCACGGAGCATATCTTTGCTAAAAATTTTAGGGGTGTTGTCCGCTTTTACTGTGCCTTTTCTTGGCGTTAGCATTGCTGTGGCTCAGGATGCCGCGCCCGTTGCCGTGCAGGAACCCGTCAAGAAATACGCGGATCCGTTTACGCTGGCTTTCGAGGCGTATCTCAAAACACCTAACGCGCGCCCCCTGTGGATCAGGCAGCGGGATGAACTTGATCGCGCGCGTGCGTTAATGGCGCGTTTGGAGCAAGCGGGCACGCATGGCCTTGCGCCTTCACGCTATGCGATTGAAGATCTGCACGAAGCGATGGCCGCGTTTGAGGCCGCGCCCGACCCCGACCCTGAGCAAGCCATGACATTAGAGCGGGCGCTTTCGCTCGCATTCTTACGCTATGCCCGCGACATGACCTCCGGCGCGGTTGATCCGGTATCGCTGGACGCGCGGGTACATGTGGACCCGGAACGCGCCAATCTGCACGGACTGCTGACGCGCGCGGCACGGTCCACGGATGTGGCGGCGATGCTGGACGGGCTGGTCCCGAACGAACCCCGCTATCGCGCTTTACGCCGCGAGGTGCGGCGCCTTATGGCACAAGCCGGGCGTGGCGGTTGGGGCGCATCTTTGCCCGCGCAAGGACTGGCACCGGGGTCGTCATCATCAGCGGTGGCGGCATTGCGCAAACGCCTGATCGCGATGGGCGACCTGCCACACGAGCCTGAGCTGGTGTTGTCGGCATCGGACGAAGAGCTTGTGGAAACCGCCGCTTATGATGATCGCCTGATGGGTGCGGTTGCCGCATTTCAGGCGCGGCATGGTCTGACGGCGGATGGTGTTGTGGGTCCGGCGACGTTACGGGCGCTGAACGCCCCCATCGAAATGCGCCTCGCCCAAGCCATGCTGAATCTGGAGCGCATCCGCTGGCGGCAAGGGCGGTTGAGCGGGCGGCGGATCGAAGTCAATCAGGCCAATTTCCGCATGACCGTGTTTGATGATCACAACACACCCGTCCATGACGCGCGGGTTGTGGTTGGCCAAAAAGAACGCCGCTTGCAGACCCCGGAATTCGATCACACGATGAGCTATCTCGTCCTGAATCCGACATGGACCGTGCCCAAAAGCATTATCCGCCGTGAAATGCTGCCCGAATTACAAAAAGACTCCGGCTGGCTGGCGAAAAATAATATGGTGCTTAGGCGTGGCGGTAAATCGATTGACCCGACAAAGGTTGATTGGGCCAACACGACGCCGGATGAGGCGGGGACATATACCGTCATCCAAAAACCGGGTCAGGGCAACGCGCTGGGAAATGTGAAATTCATGTTCCCGAACGGCTATAACATCTACCTGCACGACACGCCGTCAAAGCACCTGTTCCACCGTGACAGCCGCACGTTCAGCCATGGCTGTGTACGGGTCGAGCGGCCCTTTGCGCTGGCGTGGTTGCTGTTGTCCGAGCAGACGGATGATCCCGGAACTATGATCGAGGATATTCTGGCGACGGAAAAGCAAAAGGAAGTGCCTCTGGAGCGGCCCATTCCGATCTCGCTGTTCTACATGACAGCGTGGGTCGATGATGCGGGGGTTTTGAATTTCAGGGACGACGTCTATAAACGCGATGAAATTCTCGCGCGGGCGCTGAACGCGGCGTCCTAACCCGGCGTAGCCGCTCCATCTTGCCATTTGCGCCGGACTTATGGTTAGTAATGTCACCCCCGGATTTGCTCCGGGGTCCGGTTCAATCGGAAATGCTGCTCTGGATTATCGGGACAAGCCCGATAATGACAGCTTGAAAGCAGTGTTAAGTCATCACTGGCTTGGAGAAAAAATGTCCGGTCATCACACCATCGCGGCACTGGCCGACGCCTTGGGCGCGCGGTTTGAGGGAGATGGCGGGATCGAGGTTTCCGCCCTCGTCCACCCAGATTTTGCCACGCCCGATACGCTGGTCATGGCCAGCTCTCCCGAATTTCTGGGCAAGATATCCGGCAACGCCCGTGCCGCGCTGGTGGCGGATGGTGCGGATTGGGCGGCGCACGGGCTGGAGGCGGCAATTATCGCGCCGCGTCCCCGCTACGCAATGGCTCATGCAACGCGGGTCTTCGCACAAAGCGATGCGCCGGGGCCGGGTATCCATCCCAGCGCGGTGATCGAAGAAGGGGTGGCATTTGGCGAAGGCGTGCGGGTCGGCCCTTTCGTGCATATCGCTTCAGGCGCGAAAATCGGCGCGAATAGCCTGATCCACAGCCATACGAGCGTTGGCGGGAACGCGGTGATCGGGCCGGATGCCCTGCTCCACGCGGGTGTGCGCATCGGCAGCCGCGTGACCATCGGCGCGCGGGTCATCATTCATCAGAACGCCGTCATCGGCGCGGACGGGTTTTCGTTTGTGACCCCCGACACGGGCGCGGTCGAGGCGGCCAAAGCGAGCGGGGGCAGTGCCTCGAAAGTTCAAAATCTGGGGCTGGAGCGCATCTACTCCCTCGGCGCGGTCACGCTAGGCGATGATGTCGAGATCGGCGCGAATTCCACGCTGGATCGCGGAACCTTGCGCGATACAACCATAGGCAAAGGCACAAAAATCGATAACCAAGTGCAGGTCGGTCACAATGTCACAGTCGGCTCCACCTGTATGCTTTGCGCCCAAGTCGGCATCGCGGGCAGCAGCGAAATCGGTGATCGCGTGGTGCTGGGCGGCAAGGTCGGGGTGGCAGATCACGTTAAAATCGGCTCGGATGTCCTTGTGGCCGCTGCGTCAGCAGTAGCAGGCAACATCCCGTCCCGGTCGATCATGATGGGCGTTCCCGCCGTGCCGCGTGACGAAGCAATCCGCTCGGTCATGGCGATCCGCCGCTTGCCGCGATTGGCCGAGACGGTCAACGCATTGAAAAAACGGCTTTCATCAATGGACTCCGAAAGCTAATTGACCTATTGCCTCCTCTGCGTGGCGGGCTTCAAGATCAGGGAAGAACAGCATGAGCGACGATATTCGTCCGCAGGTGCGGGCCATTATTGCCGAGCAGGCGATGATTGATGTCGATCAGGTAACACAGGACTCCACGCTTGATGCGCTGGGGTTGGATTCGCTTGGCCTCGTCGAAATCGTGTTTGCCATCGAAGAACAATTCGGCGTCACGGTCCCTTACAATGCCAATGATCCGTCATCCGGTGAATTCGACATTTCCAGCGTGAAAGCGGTCGAAGACGGGGTGATCCGGCTGGTCACGGAAGAGGCTTGAGCCACGGGATGCGGCGCGTTGTGGTCACGGGCAGCGGCGTTGTTTCAGCGCTTGGCGTCGGTCATGCGGCGCATATCGCGGGTCTGCGCGAGGGGCGCAGCGGCATCGGGCCGATTGAACTGATCAACACAGACGGGTTGACCATCCCCATCGCCGCCGAGGCCAAGGGCTATGACGCCGCCGACCATTTTAACCGCAATGAGCTGACCCTGCGCGACCGCGTGACGCAAATGGCCCTGACCGCTGCGGCGGAGGCAATGACGGGCGCGGGGCTTGAGATCACGGACGCGCTGGCCGGGCGCACGGCGACGATCATCGGCACATCGATGGGCGGCCAGCATACCCAAGACGATAATTACAAACTGATTTACCGCGAGGGCAAACAGCGGGTGCATCCCTTCACCGTGCCAAAGCTGATGTCCAACGCCCCGGCAAGCTGGATCAGCATGGAGCACGGCCTGAAAGGGCCGGCATGGTCCGTCTCAACCGCCTGCGCCTCCTCGAACCACGCCATCGGGCAAGCGTTCCACCTGATCCGTTCCGGCGGGGCGGATGCGGCGGTGACGGGCGGGGCGGAATCGGGTTTGACCTTCGGCGTTCTCAAGGCGTGGGAGGGGCTGCGCGTGATGTCTAAAGACACCTGCCGCCCGTTCTCCAAAACCCGCACAGGCATGGTGCAAGGCGAGGGAGCCGCGATCCTTGTGCTGGAAGAATACGGGCACGCCAAAGCGCGCGGGGCGCATATCATCGGCGAGATCATCGGCTTTGGCATGACGGCGGACGCCAACGACATCGTACAACCGTCACTGGACGGGGCGGCGCGGGCGATGAAAGCGGCGCTTGCGGATGCGCGGCTGGATGGTTCGGAAATCGCCTATATCAACGCCCACGGCACGGCGACGGCAGCGAATGATAAGACCGAATGCGCCGCGATCCGGCAGGTTTTCGGCGCTCATGCGGATTCGCTGATGGTATCCTCGACCAAGTCGATGCACGGCCACTGCATCGGTGCGGCGGGCGCGTTGGAACTGGTCGCGACCCTCATGGCGCTGCATGACGGTGTGGTCGCGCCGACGGCCAATTACGAGGAAGCCGATCCCGAATGCGACCTTGACGTGGTCCCCAACACGGCCCGCGAAACGGCTGTCCCCTACGCCCTGTCCAATTCCTTCGCATTCGGCGGATTGAACGCGGTACTGGTGGCGAAACGGTTTGACGCTTGAACAAACCCCTTTAACGCGACGCTCCTTGCTGGCACACTCCCGCACAAATAAAAGTTCAGGGAGAACAACCATGCGGCATATCACCAAGGCTCTAACCGCCATTGCGGCTCTTGCCCTAGCGACACCAGCGATGGCCGAGACGCGGGTGACGTATAAATCCGCCAAGACCACCTC
>CALFAK010000117.1 GCA_937948985.1 uncultured Neomegalonema sp.
GGTTTTTCAGTACCTCGCGAAGCGCAGACTCTCGTTATGAACGAGGGACGAGCGGGGGCAGGTCGCGCTGCTGCAGTCATCAATGCAAAATGATACTCAACAGACCTAATTAATAACCTAACGCTCACAATCATGTGCAAAGGGTTTTGACCTGTCGGGGTGATGAAGGTAATTGTTAACACATGAGATGTGTTTCCTGGCTCCTCGCGATCACCGTTCCGTTGCTGGCCGTTCCGGTCGGGGCATGGCTGGTGGCTTCGCGCTCCGAGGCTTCGCTGAATGCGATTGCCGATGTTGAAGTGATGATTGTGCAGTTGGTCTTGGCCGCTGCGCCTTTGCTGACCGTGGCCGCGTTCGGGCTGTGGCGCGGGGCGTCACGTTCGGCGATCTGCGCAACGTCGCTGGTGGCGGCCGTGCTGACGCTTGCGGTTTGGGGTTTTTACCATTTCGGCGGATTCGGCATGGTGCCCGAACTGGCCGCGAGCGGAGCGCCGATGATGGGGCTGATCCTGCTGGCCAGCCCCATCATCATAGGGATAATCGCGATCCTGACCTATGTGTCATTCGCCGACGCGGATGCGGGCGCATGGGTATAGGCTGATCCCTTCAGGTTATCATGGCGACAACTTTAGCCATTGATATCACCCTATATATAAAGCGAAGTTCGGCGGCATAATTTATCTGTCCTATCAGCATCCGTTCCGAGCGAACCGAGAAGAACGCCTCCAAAAGTGTGGCCCTGAGCAGATACTCCGGCGGGATCGAGGCGCGCCCAATCGCCGAATAAAGGGTGTTGAACCGCGCATCCATCGAGGCCAGAACCTCGTTGGTCAACCCGTAGTGAAGGTGGAGCAGCCTGTTGTGGTCCGATTATCATTGGCATGAAGCTATTCTTCCCGAAAGGCCTTGGTCAGGTTGTCACCCAGCGGCTTCACCAGATAGCTCAGCACGCTGCGCTCACCCGTCGGAAATTGTGCCTCCACAGGCATACCGGGGATGAGGGTCTTACCGTTCAAGCGGGCCTCTTGTTCGGGAGGCAACAAAACGATGACGCGGTAGAAAGCAACGCCGCTTTGCTCGTCAACAACGCTCGCCGGGGAAATCGTACCGACTGTTCCGAAAAGCTCTGGCGTCTTGCTTTGATGAAACGCCGGGAAACGGATCGTGACGGGCTGCCCCGGACCAATCTCATCAATAGATTGCGGATCGACAAAGACTTCGAGTTCGTGATCACTGCTCGCAGGGACGATCTGCATCACGGTCTGGCCAGGCTGGACAACACCGCCGATTGTGAAGACGTTTAATTCGTGAATTGTGCCCGATACGGGGGCGCGAATTTCGACGCGGGAAAGTTGTGAACGGGTGGATTGCAGTTGCTGAGTCAATTCATCAATGCTGCCCTCAACCGTTTCCAATTCTTCCAGCACCCGCTCGCGGAAAGTCTTGGCAATTTGCTCCTGCGCAAGTCGCGCCTCGGTAATAGAGTTCTTGATCCGCGCAATTTCAGAAAGGTGCTCCGCGACCTGCCCCCGCAAATCGGCCTCCGCGCGTTCAAGCGCCATGAGCCGGCTTTTAGGTGCAAGAGCCTTTGCAACAAGTATTTTCAGAGCATTGAGTTCGCCCGTGTAGCCTTCAATTTGGCGCACTTTTTGGCGCATCAACCCTTGAACCCCGGCAATTTGATTGCCGAACTGCGCCAGTTTTTCGTCGTATTGCGCCCATTCACTTTGACGGTTCTGGGCGCGTGCCGCCATCATCTCACTTTGGCGCGCACCCGGTGCCGTAAGATCACCAAGATCAAATTCCTGCGCCTTCGCCACGGGCAAGTCAAAACGTTGGCTTTGCTCCAACTCGGCCTGCAAGCGCGCACGCTGCACCAGAGCACTGCGAAGCCGGCGTTCATAGATCCGTAAATTCGCTTCAATAGTGATGGCATCAAGGGCGATCAGTAATTGACCGTCTTCAACGGTATCCCCTTGCGAAATAGCGATCCCACTGACGATGCCACCATCAAGATGTTGAACGGATTTGGGTTGCCCCGCAACCGCGACATTGCCGCTCGCGATGACGGCACTCGACAGCATCGCATAGTTTGCCCACGCCACGCCGCCGCCAACCGCGCCAGTCAGCATGATTGTTCCAAGCAACGCTGTTCGCCCCCAACCGATTCTTGGTGTTTTCTCGCTCATGCCGCTCTCGTCGCTTTTCTAAGCACATCAGTTTTCTCACCAAAATCAGCTATCGTGCCGTTGGCGAGGACCATAACGGTATCCACTGCCGCAATGGCGCTGGGTCGGTGAGCCATGACAACGACCGTTGTTCCGCCTGCACGCAATGTATGGATCATTTCAGCCAATGCTGCATCGCCTTCGGCATCAAGGTTTGAATTCGGCTCATCCAACACTACAAGTGCGGGATTACGATACGCCGCCCGCGCCAGACCGATCCGTTGAAGCTGTCCCCCGGTAAGCGGACTTATTGCTGTATCGGTGCTCGTCTCATAACCATCGGGGAAGCTCAATATCATTTCATGAACACGTGCAAGACGGGCGGCGGTAACAATATCCTCATGCGATGCTTCCGGATCAAAGCGCGCAATATTCTCTCCAATCGTTCCCGGCACAAGGCTCACCTGCTGTGGCAGATAGCCGATATGCGGACCGATTTGCTCAGGCGACCATTGGTCAAACGTTGCCCCGTCGATGCGCACTGACCCGCGATCAGGCATCCACAAACCAACCAACAAACGAGCAAGCGTAGACTTGCCCGAAGCACTTGGCCCGATCACACCCAGCCCTTGACCGGGTTTAAGATCAAAGCTGACATCAGAGAGAATGGGCCGTCCCTCGCCCGTTTTGCCGGAAGGCGCGAATTTAGTGACATTACGGAGCAAAATATTGCCCTGTGGTGGTGGCAGTTGTACCGGATTTGCCGCTTTTGCCCCTTCAGTTTTAATATAGTCGCCAAGGCGGGAACGGGCCATACGGGCGCGTTTGATCATCTTCCAGCCACCAATGGTCTGGTCAATCGGTGCCAAAGCCCGTCCCGCGATGATCGAAGCGGCGACAATCGTGCCGGGCGTGATTTCCTGCCCGATGGCAAGATAAGCCCCCAACGCGAGAATGCATGATTGCAGCAGCAGCCGGAACGCTTTTGAAGTCGCTGTGATCGTCTCAGACCGTTCACTTGCACGCTGCATGTCGGAGAGTGCACGGTCACGCAACCCAAGCCAAGAGCGGGTGGCATTACTGACCATACCCATAGCCAGCACGCTTTCCGCATTACCATGAGTTTGGTCGGAGAATCGGTTTTCGGCGACTTCGCCCTTCGCCGCATCAGCTGTAGCCTGCCGCGTCACCGCTTCATTCAGCAGCGCGAGCAGGATGACAACGACAGCCCCTGCCATCGCCAGCAACCCCAGCTTTACATGCAGCAGAAAGACGACCCCGATGTAAAATGGAAACCAAGGCAAATCAAACAGCGCAAGCACTGTCGGGCTGCACAGAAAACCACGTATCGTTGAGAGATCATTAAGCGGCCTGTAGCCCGGCGTACCGGGGGCCATAGATCTCACAATCCAACTGCGAAATGCGGCCGGAGCCACATTTGCATCCAATCCATGAGCTGACCGCGAGAGGATACGATGGCGCAGCAGGTCGAAGAGGCCCAAAAGCGCAAATGCACCAATCACGACAGCGAGCAGCACCACGAGCGTCGGAACCGACCTGCTCGCCAGTACGCGATCATAAACCTGCAACATAAACAGGGGTCCGGTCAGCATCAGCAAATTAACCAATGCACTGAACAGGGCAACAAAGATGAACGCCCCCCGCATGTGCCTCAAACCATCCTTCAGGGCGTTCTTTTCAGGATTCCCTGCCATCGTTCAGTGCCCACTCATGCGAAGGTAAAGCTGTCGCGGTCAAGCGACGCAAGCTGCGTTCCGCGAAGGAACAACTCGTCGCCATCACCGAAATCGAACAGCACACCGCCCCGCCGATCCTGACCATAGGCCAACAGATCGTCGAAAGAAGCAACACCGTCAATGTCAATTTCGATCCTGTCACCCTCAATGGTGAAACGGCGGAAATTGCGGGTTGTTTGATAGTCAAGGATCGTATCCGAGCCGTGGCCCTCACCAAACCGGAAGAGATCGCTGCCAAAGCCGCCTCTCAAGATATCATTGCCGCTGCCGCCATCAATCGTATCGCGTCCGAACCCGCCACTCAGCCGATCTCTACCCGCACCACCGAGCAGGATATCACGCCCGAACCCGCCATAGGCGATATCGTTACCACTGCCCAGATCGATAAAATCACTACCAAATCCGGCATTCACACGATCATTCCCGCTGCCTCCAAAGATGCGGTCGTCCCCAAAGCTCGTATTAATTCGGTCGTTACCCTGTCCACCCACGACAAGATCATCGCCGAAGCCTGTGTTTACGCGATCATTGCCCGCACCGGCATCGATACTGGAGTCGCCGAACCTATCGCCTCTGACACTGTCGTTGCCATCTGTTCCTTGGGTATCCAGCGGCCCAAAGGCACTTTCAACCGTCACCGCAACGACTGCACGCGTTGAGTTGGCACCATCGCTCGTCAGGTATGCAAAGCTGTCCTCTCCAACGAAGCCCGTCGTTGGCGTATACGTTACGGAACCATCGGTATTCAGTGACACAGATCCCGCACCAGTTTGTTCGACCGCGATGATGGAGAGTTGCTCTCCTTCAGGATCGCTATCGTTGGCCAACAACGTCGCGGCATCAATACGGGTAAGATCATCATCCCTGACGGTGATCTCATCATCCCCGGCAATGGGTGCGTCATTGATCGAGCGGACCCCGAAGCCAAAGGTGTCCGATATCGCTTCGGATCCATCACTTGCTGTCAATGTCAGCGAGAAATCACCAGAGAAATCGGCAGGAGTGGTTCCTGACAACGACACCGTATCAGCGTCGAACACGAGCCAAGATGGCAGGTCTGTGCCATCTGAAAGCGTCGCGGTGAATGTTAGCGCATCTCCATCGACATCAGAGAACAGATCCTTCTGTAACGCGAAGTTAAATGCCGCGTCCTCGTCTACGAAACGATCCGAAAGCGGTGCGGACAATATCGGCGCATCATTGATAGGATCAATAACCAAATCGAATGATGTTGTCGCCTGCGCAACGCCATCACTGACCAGAACTTCAAGCGCAAGGACACCATTAAGGTTGGTCGGCGGCGTCCCAGTAAATCGGCGGTCTGCGGCATTGAAAGTGAGCCAATCAGGCAGTGCACCACCCCCTGCACGTTGTGCTGTCAAAGTGAGAGCATCCCCGTCAGCATCGCTTGAAAAGTCATCCGGCAACACAATATCGATAAGCGTATCTTCATCCACATGAACTTCAGGAAGATCGCTGAGTACCGGCGCATCATTGACGTTGACCACCTCAAAATCAACCGTCGCAGAAGCGCTTTCCCGGCCGTCATTCGCGGTCAGGCGCAGAGAAAGGTTTCCTGTGAAATCAGTTGGCGGCGTGCCGACGAGGGCATTGAAGTTCGCATTATACGAAATCCATTCCGGCGCTAAGCTGCCATCCGCCATCGTCAACTCTACGGACAGGGCATCGCCATCCACATCCGTGAAGAGACCGGCATCAAGAACCGCCGTAAAGGGCGTGTCTTCGGTCACAGATATCGGCGAAACAGCGCCTGCGATCGGCGCATCGTTTACGGGCGCGATGATCAGATCAAAATCGGTGGTCGCATCAAGCGCACCGTCGCTTGTCATGATCTCGATTGAGAGCGTGCCGTTGAAATCCTGGGGTGGCGTGCCCGCAAACCGCGAACCGTCAAAGGTGAGCCAATCGGGCAAGCCTGATCCGTCAGCAAGTCGCGCCGACAACGATAAGGCATCGCCATCGGGATCTGTCGCGAAGTTGTCCGGCAGCACGATAGTGACCGCTGTATCTTCATTAACCGTGACATCGGCCAGCGTGCCCAGAACAGGGGCATCCGGGGTTGGAGCAATCACGACCTCAACACTGCGCACGGTTTCCAACACACCGTCGCTCGCAACGATTTCCAGATCAAGCGTACCGTTAAAGTCTGGTGGCGGGTCGCCGACAAAGGCAAGAATATCGCCCCGGAACACCAGCCAATCCGGTAGCGCCGAGCCATCCGTTTGGCGCGCTGAGACTGCCAAAGCATCATCATCGGGATCAAAGATGGCATCGCTCGGCAGTGCACCGACAAGCCGCGTGTCCTCGGTTCCGAGAATGGGATCAAGTGCCGCGATACGTGGCGCGTCATTCACCGCATCTAGCGTGATCTGAACCGTACCGGTATCTGTCTGCCCCGTCGTGTCGGTCAGTGTATAGTCTAAGCTCGCATTGCCTGTGAGATCAGCATCAGGCGTGAAGATGATATTACCCAAACCATCCAACGCAGCCGTACCACCGATACCACTCGAGACACCCGTGACCTGGATCCCGTGACCATCAACATCAAAGTCATTGCCGCGCAAGTCACGCAGCGGGATTGTAAGAGGCGTATCTTCGGTGCCACCGATCCTGTCATTTACAGCGGTTGGTGCATCATTGACGGGCAGCACATCGACCTGCACTTGCCCGATCGCAGACAATTCGCCATCGGTGATCTCGTAGGAAAATCCGAGCTGCCCGTTGTCGTCCGCTCCCGGCGTATAGCGTATCAGCCCGTTTTCGAGCATTTGCACATCGGCTCCAAGAGGCCGGACGAAGGAAATTGCATCGCCATCGCGATCACCGTCATTGGCGATCAGGTCTGCGGGATCAATATCGATAAATCCGTCTTCATCAATCGTGCCACCGATATCTGTCAGCGCGAACGGCAGATCGTTCTCTGGTGTAATGGTCAGTGTGATCGTACCAACCCCGACGCCGCCATTGCCGTCTATAACACGATAACTGAATCCACCGTTGCCGAAGTAATCAGCGCGGGGAGTGAAAATGATTTCACCATTTTCAACCGTGACCGTGCCGTTGACGGGATCAAGCACACCACCAAAGCTAAGGGCATCGCCCTCAATATCAGTATCGTTCAGCAGCAGACCCGCCGGGTCAATCGTGATTGCGGTATCTTCTGCCGTTACAAAGCCGTCATCGGCTCCCGCAATCGGATCATCGTTCACAGGCGCAAAATTCACGATGATGTTGCCAGTCTCAACCGAATTCAGACGTCCGTCAGTGATGCTGTAGGTGAAGGCGATCTCACCATTAAAGTTCTCACGCGGCGTCAAGGCCCAGCTTCCATCAGGGCGCAAGACCGCAAGACCGTTTTCGGCTTCCAGCTGCATGTCGAAGAACTGGAGCGCATCGCCATCGCGATCCGTATCATTCGCCATCAAGTCAGCGATAGAGACGACAACCGCCTCATCCTCTAGCCCTTCAAACCGATCCGTCACCGCTTCAGGGCGCTGGTTGGTTGACACCACACGCACTTCGACATTGGCGGTCGAACTACCCTGATTATCGTCCGTAACATCGTAATCGAAGCTGGCAATGCCGTCGAAGTTGTCATCCGGCGTGAAGACGATTTGCCCACCGTTCAAAGTAACAGTACCGTTCACAGCATTCGTTACGCTCTCCACCCGAATTGCATCACCATCCACATCGCTGTCATTCGCGAGCAGTTGCGCGGCATCAATGATCAGCGGCGTATCCTCAAATCCACTCACCCGGTCATCAGTGGCCAAAGGCGCATCGTTAAGCGGGGCAACCTCAATCTCTACACGGCCCTCGCTCGCGCCTTCTTGCCCATCTTCCAGTGTATAAGTGAAGACAACCGGACCGGAGAATTCCGCTGGCGGCGTATAGGTTAGTACGGCACCGACATTTTGGGTGTCGGTAAGCGAAATAGGTGCATCAAAAACGGTTCCATCCGCAAGCCGCACGGATAGCGCGCCGATGTCAGGGGCCGCGATACCGCTGATCCAGATCGGATCACCATCATCATCACGGTCATTCGCCAGAAGAGCGGCAAGCGCAATTTCAACGGATGCATCTTCGTTGACCGTCACCTCATCAGTCAGGGCATCCGGCAACTCCCGCTGCGGCGCGACATTCAGCACGATGGTCGCGGGCGCGACCGAAACCGCACCAATTGTATCGCGTGCATTATACTCAATTGCGAGACTGCCATTGAAATCTTCAGGCCGGAATACGGTTATGCCTTCTTCAGTGACAGACAGGCCGAACCCTGTTGCGCTCTCAATATCCAGATCATCAATACTGATAACGTCGACATCACCATCAACCACAATATCACGGATCAGTGCAAACTCCGGACTGTCAACACCCGCAGCAATGTCTACGCGCGTGTTAATCGCACCAACATATTCGTTCGGGGCCTCGCCCGTGAAGGTCAGCGTCTCCGGGTCAAAGCTCAACCAGTCCGGCAGGCCCGTGCGATAAGCATGATCCGCTGTTGGTTCGGCAGTGTCCGTCACAGGTACAGCAAAAAGCCCTTGTGCGATGAAGAAGTCAGGCACGTCGAACAGCGCATTAATTGCCGGATCGATCTCCGCAAACGGGTCAATCCGCACTTCAATGCTGGCCGCAGGTTCGTAGGCGCCTTCAGGTGTCAATGATACCCAAACCCGCGCGATACTCTCATCCGCATCCGGCGCTATGCCTGTATGCGAGAACGTCATCGTGTCCGCATCAAAAGCGAGCCACGCAGGTAATTCACGACCCGTCCAAAGGTCGGCACTGGCCGTCCAATCGGTACCGATATCCACCGCCATCATTGATGGTGCATAGCTCAAACCTGATGCGAGAGCCGCATCGGCGGCATCAATGGTCATCGCATCTTCGTAGGTAGCGATAGCCCCCGTCGCACCATCCGTGTGCGTGAAGGCGAGGATGATATCAAATAGACCGGCCCCAGTTGGCGGCGTACCCGTAAAGGTCAGCGACGCCGCATCGAAGGTCAGCCAATCCGGCAGGTTCGCCCCGCCCTCCAACATGACCTCAACGCTCACATCAGCTCTGCCAACCAGATCAGCACCAAAGCCCGTCTCGACCGGAGAGCGATCCGAGAAGTTGTTGGAAACCACGCCAAGGATATTCGCGTCCTCGAAAAAGATCACATCGCCTTCAGGGTCAAGGTCATTGGCGAATGTTTCAGCAGCAATGATTGTGATCGGCAGGTCTTCAAGCCCCGCGATGATATCATCGCGCAAAACAGGCGGATCATTATCCGGCACAATATTGATGGTGACAAAGCCGATATCGGTATCCTGACCATCGGTGACAACATACTCAAATCCGGCCTCACCGTTGTAGTCACGGCGCGGGGTGAACGCGATCATACCATCCTCGGTGAAGGTTACACGCCCGTTCAGCGGGAACCGCTCAAAGCCGGAAATCGTCAGCACGTCACCATTTGGATCAGTATCATTTACCAACAGGCTTGCCGGATCAATAATGATCACAGCGTCTTCGATTGTTTCAAAACCACTGTCGTCACGCGCTACGGGAGGATCGTTCAGCGGTATGACTGTAATCTCAACCAAACCCGTAGAACGCGCACCGAAACTGTCTTCCACCTCATATCGAAGCGTTGCCTCACCAAGCGCATCATGCTCGATATCGATCCAGCGAGCACCCTCAGCATCCGTCCTGATTGAAGCCGTTCCGTTCACGACTTCAGCAATGCCCGCGAAATCGAAAGCATCACCTTCGACATCGAAATCATTTCTCAGCAGCTCATTCACAGCGATACTGTTTACGATACCAAGCCGATTTTCGACCGCATCCTTTTCAGCCGTAGGCGCATCGTTGACAGGTGCCAGATCGAGTTCGACAGCTGCCCATGACGTTAACCCGTCAGGATCGCGTACCTCGTATTCAAATCCGGCATACCCGAAGTGATCTTCGTTCGGCACAAACACGACACCAAGTCTGCCAAGGCCAACGAGCTCAAGGCTGGCAACGCCGTTGGTACCATATGCTCCATCACCCAAGGGATCGCCATCCGCGCCCGTGACCGCCCGGAAATTCCCGGTCAGTGATAGCGTGTCACCGTCAATATCCGTATCATTTGCAACCAAAGTAGCCGGATCGATGAACAAAATGCGGTCTTCAAAACCCGCAATCACACCATCCGCAACGGCGACAGGCGCATCATTTATTGGGCGGATGTTGACCTCAACACGGGCGGTCGACTCGCGTCCAAAGGAATCGCGCACAGTGTAGTTGAAGAATGCATCGCCGTTAAAGTCCTGCGCGCCCGTGAACTCGATATTGCCGTCCGACAGGATGATGCCAGATCCGTCCTCAAACCCGCCGATAGAGACGATTTCAAGCGCATCCGCGCCTTCCGCCGCATCATTGCGTGTCAGGATGTCGAGATCGATCACGAACGGCACGTCCTCGTCTACAAACCGCACCACATCATCGGCGGCATTGAATCGGCCCAGCCGTGTGAGCGTGTCTATGGCCGCACGATCCCACTCGGTACCGTCATCAAAGCGAATGATCTCGATCCCGCTCGCCGTGCCGAGGAAGTGGTCCGCGACCCGCAGTGTATCGATCAAAAAGCTCTCATCGCGCTCCAATTCAATCAGCAGATCGTCGCCATCCAGCACGAGACTGATGTCTTTCGGGGCGATCCCCGCGTCGATTTCAATCACATCTGTGGCGACAGCATCGCCGGATTCTTCCACAACATCCGCGCCTGAATCGTAGCCGAAACGGTAGGTATCTGAACCGCCCGCGCCGTCGAGGATATCATCGCCAAAACGGCCCTCGATCACATCATCGCCCGCGCTGCCCGTAATGCTGTCGGCGTATTCGGAACCGATAATCATCTCAATATTGGCGAGTTGATCGCCAGCCGCCTCGCCCGCGCTGCCGATTCCGGTGCTCAGATTAAGCGCAATCGCTTCATGTGCATCGCTGTAATCCGCGATGTCGAAACCCGCACCACCATCAATGCTGTCAGCGCCACGACCGCCCATAAAGCGGTTATCGGCCTCATCGCCAATGATGGTATCATTGTGGAAGCTGCCCGTAACCAGTTCGATCCCGTCGAACACATCCCCGGCGGCATCGCCACCGCCCGCTGACGCATCAATCAAATTAATCGTCACGCCAGTGGCAGAGGTCGTGTAATCGACACGGTCGAACCCGGCACCACCGATCATCACATCGGCTCCGCGTCCACCGCGCAGCACGTCATCGCCCGCGCCGCCGTCCAACGTATCATCCCCACGCCCGCCCTGGAGCACATTGGACGCATCATCGCCGGTTAGCGTATCCGCGAAGCCGGTGCCCGTCAGGTTCTCCACGCTCTCAAGCGTATCCCTGTTCGCGTCGCCGCCTATAGCGATGCCATCCGCCAGCGAAATGGTTACCGCTTCTGCTGAAGTCTCGTAGTGGGCTGTGTCACTACCTTCACCGCCGGAGAGGACATCGCCGCCTGCTCCACCGTCAAGCGTATCATCGCCCGCACCGCCGAGCAGTACATCGTCCCCCTCGCGTCCCAGCAATAAATCGCGCCCTTGCGCACCATTGATGGTGTTTTCAGAAGCGTCTCCACCCAATTCATCAGAGTGGCGTGTTCCGATAAGTGCTTCAATATTCGTATAAACATCGCCCTGAGCAAAACCGCCTTGCCCGATCCGCGCCGCCAGATCGGCGCGCACGCCAATGTTCGACCCGGCAAACGTAACGGTGTCATACCCATCGCCACCATCGATGCTATCGGCTCCATCGCCACCATCCAGCAGATCGTCACCGTTCCGACCGAACAGATCATCATCGCCTTCAAGAGCTTGAATTGTTTCGCCACGCTGGCTGCCTATTATGAGATCGCGATCCGCGCTGCCCTCCAGCACCATTCGTATCTCATCCGAGACATCAATGTTGACCGTGCCATTATCCGATACGCCATCATCATCAGCCACCGCGTATTCAAGCGAGGTCTCGCCCGCAAAGGCCGGGCCGTAATCAACGACGATAAACTCACCATCCCCATAAACCGAGCCGACGCCATCCATTGTGGAAGCCAACCCGCTGAAGGTGAGATAATCCGCCGGATCAGGATTGATCAGCGGGCTGACATCGACATCGAAATCATTCGAGATCAAGTCTGCAGTCCGAAGGACAAGCGGCACATCCAAGCTGGTCGCACCAACATCGGGCACGGCTGTAGGCGCGTCGTTGACCGGAATAATCGAGACATTGACCGTACCCGTATCGGTCCCGTCTGCATCGTCCGTGACCGTATATATGAAGGCAACACCAACTGTTTGGTTCAGCTCAGGCGTGTACACAATGAAGCCTTCGTCATTGATCGTTACACTTGCACCTGTTTGTCCGGTTACCCGCACATCCGTGATCCGCAATGGATCGCGGTCTATGTCGGTGTCATTCGCCAGTAAGGTGGCGGGATCGATGATGAGTGGCACATCCTCGAACAAGATCACTTCGTCGTTCCCTGCGACGGGCGGGGCATCGCCAACCGGATCAAAATACATCGTGACCTGCGCATCGTCCACAAGGCCGCCTTCATCACTGACGACGTAAGAGAAGCTGGCCTCGCCCCAATAATCGGCGTCCGGGGTGAAGGTTATCGTGCCGTCACCGTTCAGAACCGCCGCTCCGTTCTCTGCAAAACTGACAGAGACAGGCGTTAGTGTAATCCCGTCGACATCCGTATCATTTGCCAACAAATCTTCAACGGCGATCGTGAGAGGGACATCTTCCGTGCCGTTCAGGAAGAATAAACCATCGTCATCATATCTCTCATCGCGCGCCGTAGGCGCATCATTCACAGGATTCACTTGGACGTTGACGCGCCCTTCAGTAACGCCGCCTTGCCCATCGTCAACTGTGTAGAAGAAATACGTTTCACCAAATATATTCTGAGCAGGCGCGAAGGCGATCTCGCCATTATCGAACAACTCAACAGTACCACCGTTCGCACGACTCACACTCGTGACTGTGAGCACGTCAAAATCTCGATCTACATCATTGTCCAGCAGATCCGCTGACGAAATCAGGATCGGCGCATCCTCGTCCGTAACGAAGTTGTCAATCTCCAATTCCGGTGCATTATTGACAGGAGCAACCGAAACGGTGACATTTGCGGTTCCCATGCCGCCTTCACCATCAGAAACAGTATAGCTGAATGTGGCCTCACCAAAGAAATACTGCGCAGGCGTCACGCGGATTAATCCGTCGAAAGTTAACTCCACTGACAACTGTGCAGAGCTGATTACGCTCTCAATCATCAGGACATCACCATCCACATCGCTGTCATTCGCAAGCAGCGTTGCCGGATCAATTATAAAGACAACATCCTCGTCCGTGATAAAACCAGAATTGTCAGAAACCGTCGGCGCATCGTTGATGCTTTCGACTGTAATGGAGACGGTAGCTTCCGCTCGACCGCCCTCCGGTGTATTCGCAACATATCTGAAACTTGCGGGACCATTATAGTCAGTATCCGGCGTAAAGCCGATCTCACCGTTGCTCGAAAGACTTACAGTGCCGTTTTGAGCCTCAAACACTTGAGAGAGAACAAGACGATCACCGTCAATATCGTTTGATAGCAAACGCAATGTCTCGATGGTCAGGAAGCCATCTTCCTCAACAGTGAAGCCATTGTCATCGCGGGCACTTGCCAGCGGATTAACCCGCACATCGACCGTTGCCGTTGCAACACCGTTGCGCCCGTCACTGACCGAATATGTGAATGTGGTTGATCCCGTGAAACCGTCATCGGCGGTAAATACGATGTTCCCTGACGCATCAATCTGTGCACTGCCATGCGCACCGCCTTCGACGGCAATAATGGTCAGCGTATCACCATCCGCATCGAAATCATTTCGCAACAAATCGGCTGTCGCTATCGTAACCGCTTCGCTCTCACGCGCGGCGATAATGCCGTCGTTGATGGCCACAGGAGCGTTATTTTCCAGCAGGGTCAGCAGCGTTTCCCGTGTCCAGACAACACCGTCACTAAACGCGATTTCCTCAATCCCGGTTCCGTCTTCAGCCAGCGCATTGCGCAGGGTGAGGTTGTCTTCACGGCCTGCGAGGGACAGGACGATACTATCGCTCCCCCGATAAAGCCTCGAAACGCTCGCTTCGACAGAGAGAATATCGGTCAGATCAAGCCGATCACCATCGCTGTTTGAGCCATCCTCAAAGACATCGCTTCCGTCGCCGCCCGAATAGACATAAAGGTCAGCACCGTCACCGCCCGAAACCCAATCATCGCCCCGACCGCCTTCAAGTGTATCGTCACTGTCAAAGCCGCGAACGCCAATGCCATCACCCGAGTTCGCGAAATCGAGCACAGCCGCCCGCATCTCCGCCAGCGTCCAGACCGCGCCATCGGAAAATTCGATGCGTTCAACACCCGATGTGCCGCCAAGCAATGTACCCGCAACGGTGACTCGGTCTCGTGTCTCCCCAAAGCGCAGCACAAGATCCGCACCATTCGCCGGGCTGCGGGTTATGCTTGTGAGATCACTGAGGCCGTAATCAATGAAGCGTAATATGTCACCCGATGTGGTGCCCCCGTCAGCGATCCGGTCATCACCATCACCGGCCACATATTCATAAACGTCATCACCTTCGCCGCCCGCCAGCAGGTCATCCCCCTCATCACCGCGCAGCGTATCAGCCTCAACGCTACCGATGATCTGATCGTCACCGTTGCTTGGATTGCCGATAATCAATGCCGCCCGCATCTCTGACAGAGTCAGGGTCTCAGCGCTGTCTGTGAAAGTGATTTCCTCGATCAAATCCGCAGTCGGTCGTGCAAGACCGTTGATAATTGTGATGCTGTCGCCGTCATTTCCAAGCCGGAGGATAAGATCAGGTCCGTCACGTCCTCTGCGTTCAAAAGAAGTGTCAGACAGCGCGTATCCTGAAATCTCGATCCGGTCGAAACCACCACCCGCCTCACGGATGTTTTCCGCACCATCGCCTATCGCAAATTGATAAAGATCATCGCCTTCTAGGCCCGATAACGCATCGTCACCCGGGCCGCCTCCAAGCGTATCGTTACCTGTTGTTCCGGTCAGGCGGTCATCGCCATCGGTCGCCAGATTACGGAGTACGAGAGTTTCAAAATCAGCACGAAGCCAGACAGTGCCGTTGTCAAAGATAATACTGTCTATCCCTTCACGAGCATTCGACCGATACCCTTCGCGCACTGTGATCCGCCCGCCATCGCCCGCATCAGGTGTGGACGGCAGAATTTCGATTTCCAGATCATCCTCAACGCCACGGCGCAGGCGAACCGAGTCAGTATTGATTCCCTGCAACATGAGGACATCACCTGTTGCGCGTGTACTTTCGACGATAACGTCAAAACCATCACCTCGTGCATAGACATAGGTGTCAGCACCGCTGCCACCATTGATCAGATCATCCCCGGGGCCGCCGTCGAACGTCTCAGACCCGCTGAAACCTGTGATGACATCATCGCCATCAGTTCCTTGCTCCAACGCCAATCGGGCGCGGACATAGTCCAGCGACCACGTCTCTCCACCCATGAAACGGATTTCCTCGATCCCGTCTTCGCGGTCGTCGAGCAATGTATTTTCAATGATCAACCGATCATCAGTCCCCGCAAATTCCAGTATCAGAGAGTTCGCAGGGTAATATGCGACACTTAGCGATACTTCGCCCGGCGCATAGCCGTTGATGAGCACGATATCAGAGTCGATAGAACCACTATCGCGGATTGCATCAACGCCATCACCGCGCGAGAAAATGTAGGTATCTGATCCTTCACCGCCCTGAAGACGGTCATTTCCGATGCCACCGACAAGGGTATCCCCTGCACCGCTTCCCCGAACAAAATCATCACCGTCAGTGTTTTCGGAGGCCGCAAGCACTGTGCCCACATCGCTCAGTGAATAGCTTTCGTCACCGTTCGCAAAGACGATTTCCTCGATATTATTTACGTCACCATTAAGCGTTCCGGGGATGCGCAGGCTGTCATCAGTTCCCGCAAATTGGATCAAAAGCGTACCTGTATTGCCGGCCTCGCGGGCGAAGATCAGATCATCGCGCCCATAACCTTCAATCAGAATGCGATCATAATCTGTTGTGCCCAACTCGATAAAGGTATCGTGGCCATCGCCAGCACTGAAGACATAGGTGTCGTTACCGCTGCCACCTGAAACCACATTGTCGCCCGACCCGCTGGTGATCGTATTCGCGTCGCTGTTGCCGAACAAAGGCGCATCGTCGGATTGTTGGCCAAGTCCATCCAAAATACGCTGGAAAACCTGCGTATCGGTCAATCTGTCAGTCAGCACAGGAGCGCCGGATGTAATATCGTAAAACTCGATATTTTCGACATGGGCAAGCCTGTTGTTCCCATTTCCACCTGTAAGCGCGCCAGCTATGGCGATCTGATCATCGGAACCTGCAAAGCGGATAACCAGCGTACCCGCGTTGCCGCTTGCTTGAAAAAAAGTCGCGTCCGCTAACGCGTGACCTTCAATCCGCAGGGTGTCCGTGCCACCGCCTGAAAATCCGATGTTATCTTTGATGATGTCTTGTCCACCGCCCGCGCGGTAAACATAAGTGTCACTTCCCCGTATGCCTTGAAGTATCTCGTCCGCCCCGGTGGACACAAGCGTATCCGCGCCGGTTGTCCCTGTAACCGGCGCGCGAAGAGGCAAAGAATCGATCACATCGGCAAGCACAATCCGGGCGTCACCATTCTCGAAGTCTATGTATTCGATCCGGTCAGATTGTTGACTCGAAAGTGCGTTTGTCAGTGTAATCTTATCGTCACTGCCAGCGAAATTGATCGTCAGACCATCGATCAAAGTCGGGTCAGGCGTGAAGATCAGATCGGCACTTGAGTATCCCGAAATGCGTATGACATCAGCACGCGAGTTACTTGAGCCGTTGTCATCAATGACATCATGCCCATCACCGTTTGCGAACAAGTAGGTATCGGATTGTGTGCCACCCGAAAGCCAATCATCGCCCTCTCCACCAGCCAGTGTCGTCTCGAAAGGTAAACCTAAAATACGATCATCACCGGGTGTGCCTGCACCCAAGACAACCAATTCACGGATCTCGGCTAGCGTGAACGGATCGCTGCCATCGCCGAAGCGGATTTCTTGCACAAGATTAAAACTGGAATTTTGCAGTGTTCCGAGAATGCGAACAGTGTCGTCCGTACCCGTAAATGTTATAAGCAAATCATTGGCAGAGTCAGGCGTGCGAGAAAATTGGATTTCATCGCGCGTGTAGCCATCAATGCGCAGCAGGTTGCTGCCGGAATTGGCACCATCGTCAATCACGTCGTTCCCGCCACCGCGCGCAAACACGTACAGGTCACCCGACCCGTTTCCTTTCAGGTAATCATTACCCGCACCGCCATTGAGCGTATCCATCGCCGATGTTCCGAACAGGCGATCATTTCGATCCCCGCCAATGCCGACAGCGCGTTCACGCATCTCCGCAACATCGAGAGGGTCATCACCATTCGTGAAGACGATCTGCTCGATTTTATCAGAGCTTATTGTAACAAGGGCATTATTGAGAAGCAGCACATCATCTGTGCCAACAAACCGAATGATAAGGCTGTCTGGCGCATCTTCACGTTTTGATATGATCAGATCATTGCGGCCATATCCGCGCAATTCAACAATATCGGTCCCACTGCCAGAATCCTCAATAATGTCGCGCCCGTCACCGCGTGTGAAAATATAACGGTCGTTGCCACGCCCTCCGGTCAAAACATCATCGCCTTCATTGCCGATCAGCGTATCAGCGTCCGACGTACCGACAATAACCTCTCCAGCGGCAGGATCACGCGCAGTCTCCAGCGCGATTAAAACGTCGTTGCGGGACCAGCTGACACCATCTTCAAACAAGATATCGACAATATTCCCTGTCGTACCCGCAAAGTAGGATGTAATGATCAGCTCATCGCCGTCAGCAAACCGCAAGACGAGGTCGTTCTGACGATCCTCAAAGCGCAAAGCGTTTACTTGTGCGACTCCGTAATCGCGGATGATAATATTGTTCGCACCGGATGTATCGGAAATGACATCCTGACCGTATCCTTGGCCAAAGACGTATGTATCCGCGCCCGAACCACCCTGTAAAAGATCACTGCCAGTGCCGCCGTCAAGCGTGTTGTCGCTTGCGCTTCCGGCAAGCACATCATCAAAAGCTGTACCTTGACCAATGGCCATATCCAAAAGCTGCGTGCGGCTCCATTCGGTTCCATCACCAAAGCTGATGATATCAACACCCTGCGTGCGCGCGAGGTTGAGAATAATCTCATCCGTGCTGTCCGCGAAACTCAGTACCAGTTCGTCACGATCCTCCACAGGTTTTGAGACACTGACATCTTCCGCGCGATACCCTCGGATTTCGAGCCGATCGGTGCCACGCGCATCAGAGATAACGTCCCGTCCATCACCACGCGTGAAGAAATAGGTATCATCGCCCGAGCCACCCTCGATATCGTCATTGCCAAGCCCGCCCTCAATGCTGTCATCATCTGAGGAACCTGTAATCGCGTCTGCATTTTCAGTGGCTTGCGCACTGACAGCGGCGGCGACGAAGGCCGCGCGGTCTAGTTCAACGCCATCGGCGAAGGCAACGGTGGCAACGTTTGTGTCACTGAGCGCACCCCGTATGAGGACTTGATCGCCCGTCTGCGGGAACGCGATGATGATATCTTCGCTATCCAGATCAGACCGGCGGAAACGCGCATCTGTAGATGCGGCTTCGCGGAACAGGATGCGGCTTTGTCCACTCTGTCCGGCGGTGTCCACGATATCATAGCCATCGCCCGCATCAAAAACGAAGACACCGCCATCTTCGCCGAGGATCAGGTCATCACCTGTACCCGCATCCACCTCAAGCCTCAATCCGGCCCGAGCGTCGATAACATCACCACCATTAGTGGCCTGAAGTTCCACGAGCCTGATGAGAATATCGTCAATGGCAACAACGGTGCCGTCGGAAAAAACCAATTGTTCAATCAGCGCCGCCGTTCCAAGGCGGGCCGCGCCACCGTAAACGATCAGGCTGTCTTCATCGTTATCCGCAAGACGGATGAGTAAGTCATCGCCCTCTTTCGAGAAATCCAGCGTTGCGGCGGAAATACCTTCGCCAAAAATGATTTGATCAATCCCGTCTGTATCGGTGACCGCATCTTGCCCTGAACCGATCTCGAAACGATAGGTGTCATCGCCAAGGCCACCCTCCAACCCATCTGAACCTGCGCCGCCATAAAGCACGTCATCGCGATCATCAAACCCTCGCAGCACGTCATCACCGTCAGACCCGGTTAACAGCCGATCACGCACTGCCTCCAACGTCCAGCTCGTGCCGTCCGCAAACAGGAACTGCTCGACCTGCCGATTGGTCAATCCTTCACGTATCGTCAGTCGGTCAGTGCCATTTCCGAGATCAATGATCAGATCATCGCCATCGCGGATCAAGTCAACTGTATCCGGTGTAACGCTGGCCGAGAACACCACCCGGTCCACGGTGCCCGCGAACGGATTGTCGCTTTCTGTGATCCCGTCCAGATCGTAAGCCGTGCCGAAAGCATAGGTATCGCCTTGCCGTCCGCCGATCAGCTCATCATCGCCCTGTCGCCCGTCCAGCACGTTCGGCGCATCGGTCGCGCCTTCGATAACGTCGTCACCCCGGCTGCCACCAACGATGGCGAGCCGTTCTTCGATGTCAGAAATGTGCAGGCGGGTGCCATCTGCGTACTCGAACCACTCAACCGCATCCTCAATCGAACGGAATTGATTACGAATGCGCAGCGTATCTGTCCGTTCCAAAATCGAGATAAGCAGGTCATCGCCGTCTTTTGTGAAGACGGCATTATCCACTGTGATATCAGCGCCGAAGAGAACGGAATCATCCTCTTCAGCAACCTTATCAAAACCGGCACGCGTGCGATCAAACCAAGCCGACCTTATCTGGCGATCGATAATAAGATCGTCACCATAGCCAACATCAAACAGATATGTGTCGCCATCACTTCCGCCGATCAACGTATCATCGCCCGCCAACCCGTCGATGGTTTCGCCAAAGGCGGTACCGATCAGCGTTTCACCCGCAGACGTACCGACGTGATCCACATCTTCGGGATTAACGTCACGCCAGTCTACGGTCCTATCCGAAAACACAAAAGTCTCGACAGCTTTATACTGAGGTTCGCCGCGTACAGGATCACCGAATGTGCGGACATATTGGTCGCGCAGCGTTACCGTCTCACGCGTGTCACGAATGACAATTATGAGGTCATCTCCCGCGCGCTCGAAATCCACATCCGTAGACGAGATATCGCGCAAAGTCAGGCTATCGCCGCGTCTGTCACTGCCGATATCATCAATGACATCATGGCCATAACCGCGTGCGAAGACATAATTATCAGACCCGTAACCGCCGACGAGCAAGTCGTCACCCGCGCCACCATCCATCGAGTCCGCAAGCTCAAAGCCGTAAACTGTGTCATCGCCGCTCGTGACTGACAGGTCGATGATGTGCTGAGCCAGTTTGCGATAATCCCAAACGGTCCCGTCGCCAAAGACGATTTCCTCGATCAGGTTCGTGAAACCGAGAAACTGCTCGCTCGCGTAAGCATTGCGAAGTGTAATCGCATCCCCAGTCCCGGTCACATTCAGCGTAACCGTCGCGGAATCCCCTTCACGCTCGAAGGTGAAATCAGTCCAGCGCAGGTCATCGCGCAGTTCAAGCCGATCAAAACTCTCGAAAAACAGATCATCGTCACCGTCCTCAATAACGTCGTGACCATAGTCGCGTCCAAAGACATAAGTATCGTTCTGTGCACGGCCAATCAGCACATCATTGCCCTGACCACCATCAAGTATATCGGCATTGTGGAAGCCGTAGATCAGGTCATCATCTTCGGTTTTCGACTCCGCCAGCACCCGCGCCATAATGTCGGTTTCAACGAGGAACGTGCCATTCTCGAAGGCAATCCGTTCAATTGTGTCGGGGAACAAAAGACCCAGCCCCGGAATGCTGAGCCAATCGAACTGACCTTCAATGGTGATACGATCGCCTGTAGGCTCGCCATCCTCATCGAGTATTTCCATCTCAAGATCATCGCTCTCACCAACGCGGATAAAGCGAATATTTTGCGCGTCGAAGCTGCCTTGAATTTGGATAATATCGAATTTTGTTGCCGGATCATCCGTCGGCATGTCGTTGTCGTCGTCAATCCGGTCCTGGCCGTCGCCTTCCCTGAAGATGTAAACGTCTCCATCGCGGCCACCGCGCAGTATGTCGTTTCCGAGGCCGCCTTCCAACACATCCCGCGCCTGACTGCCCAATACAAGATCATCGGTATCGAGCGGATGGTTGACCGCCGCCGCAATCGCAAAGCCATCCCAAATCACGCCATCCGCAAAGACAATATTCGTGACCCCTGTGTCGGGAGAAAAATCTTTACCGAAGACAGGGTCGATCTGCTCACCCTCAAATTGATCGGTCACGCGCAACACATCATCGGTGCCGATCACCTCAAGAACAAGGTCAAGGCCATCACGAGTAGCGAAGACATCAGTCGATTTTGCGTGAGAGAAGCGCAGCACATCCGCACCCGGCTCGCCCTCCTCCTGATAACGGTACTCGATATCGGTGATCACATCCGAGCCGAAATTCTGCCCCACGAAATACACATCCGAACCGAAACCACCATCATAGGTCTGATCGCCGGTCGAAAGATAAACGAAATCTTGTCCGTTAGTGCCGTTTACCTCGGTATCATCCGCCGCATGGGCGATAAGCTTTTCCTCATCCACACCAAGCGCGTTGAGGACGGCCGGAAGATCCGCGTCAATCCCCACCGTCTCGAAGGCAGGCAAGACCATCTGAAACACGAATTGCTGGTCAAGACGCATTCTGCCTGTGACGAAGTTCACTTCACCATCGATATGGTAATCCGGGTAGATAACTTCGAGGATTTCATCCCATGCCACGAGGTAATCATAGGCCGCCTCCGCCCCCTCCGGCGCGCCTTCAAAGATCGCCTCGAACATCGGGGCGAGTTCCCGATCAGTTGTGGCCTCATAGCGGTCGCTTGGCGCATCATATTCCAACCCGCGCGCAAACTCGGACAATCCGCCCTGCAACGCAATGCGCACCGACAGCGCCCGGCTTGCGGTGACATAGCTCTGGAACATCCCGTCGAACAGATCGATGGCCGGATCAATTGTACTGGCGTAACCGCCCTCCGCGTCCGTTGTTATGGCTTCTTCGCCATTGAACGAACCGACCGAATAACTCAAAAGTTGCGTCTCCGGATCTGTGTCCGCGCGCATGATCTGCGGCTGGAAATCGATCCCGTAGAGCGAGGATGCGAAATGGAGCTGTCCGGCGGTCAGGATTTCAACGCGGTATACGCTGTCATCGGTCGAGCCGACGATATCAAGGGTGTCAAAATCAATCTCATAATTGCGCAGCAGGAAGTTTCCGGCCTCCCCCGTGCGGTGCTGGAGTTCAAGCGCCCGGTCGAGGTTGCGCGCCCAAACATGGAACGTGCCATCAGCGTCGGTAATTGCCACCGAATAATCGACCACCATGCCATCGATGATCTGCACACCCATGCTTTCCACAGGCAAATCGCCATAAGGATTCGTTCCGAAGGACTCTAAGCGCCATTCGGCCCCTGCACTGGCGGGCATTGCCAGAATATCGTCCAGCGTCGGCGCGGCAATCACCGCCCCGCCCGCATCCGTCACAGGCGCGCCACTGGCCAGCGACCACACGCCCGTCGGGCCTTCAACCGCATAATCATCAATAACCGCACGGCCCTCGACAATCCGCGTCAGATAGGCGGTCTCGGTCCGGTGCTCCAGCGCCCCGGTCCGCGATACGGGCGAGAACATCTGCTCCAACTGCCAGCCATCGCTCTGCGCTACGACCGCATCCAGCGTGGGCCGCGCGATCACGGCCCCATCCGCCGTCAGGACATCCGCCCCGCTTTCCAGCGTCCAGTAACCGCCCGCCGCATCCTCGACATAGACACCGCGATCCAGCAGCACCGCATTGCCATCCGCATCCATGCCCAGCAGCACAGGGGTCAGCTCCCGCGTCAATTCCTGCGTCTGCGCCCATGCCCCGAAGACAGGGGTCGCCGCCTCACGGATTGCCGCCAGATCAGGGGTTGTCATCGCCTCGGCAGCAGTGCGCACAATCTCCGCAATCTCAAAATCGCCCGACACCGCAACGGCCAGATCGACCATCGACCCGAAACCCTTGGCATCGGGCAGCGGATCAGCGCGCAGCCATTCTGCCGCGCCCCGCTCACCCCGGAATACCGTATCCGTGGCATTCGTCGAGAACGCCGCGTCAAAGGCATTGCGGACCGTGCCATCCTCCAGCGTAAATGTGCCACGCGCGAGGATCGTATTGCCCTGCGGCGTTTCCGACCCCACCTCAGTGCTGTCCAGCCCGATCGACGCGATGCCCAATTCGACCAGCGAGAACAACTCGCCCTCATCCGTTACCGCATCCCCGTCCAGATCACGCCAGACCTGTAGCGCCACAAACCCCGCATCATCGATTGTAATCACACCGTCGGCATTGTCATCCAGCTCCGACAGCTCGGCAAAGCCCGACAGGCCGGGACCGCCGAACATCTCCGACACATCCTCAATGCGGCCATTCCCGTCCGCATCCAGCACCAGAAACCCGTCATCCCCCGACAACCACCCCGAAGCCTCGGCAAAGAAATCCCCGTCAAAATCAAACCGCACACCGGAGCGGGAGGCTGACAGCGTTTCGATCCCGTCACCGTCAAGATCAAGGATGAGGGGGTCTTGCACCGGTTGCCATGCAACAGCTTTTGCAAAATCCCGAAGGGAATTTAAAAGGAAGATCAAATCGCCCCAGACAGCATTGAAATTGCTGATAGCGCCTTCGCCAGTGTTTCCGTCATAGATACGGAACCGCATCCCCAAATCGCCAACGCCGGGAACGCCAAATCGTTCATTTTGAATGCCGCCGAAATCAAACTCTTCGACAATCATCACGTTAGAGAGACGAACTTCACCGGTCTCTTGGTCGATTAACGTCTGCTGAGCATCAGTACGTGTAATATAAGAGTTCAATTGCGAGTAAATAAAGAGCTGACCAGAAGCGGTAAAACCATAAGATACAAAAGGGTTTAGCCTGTCTATAGCAAGAGAACCATCCCCGAATACATTAGGGGCGCCTGTCGTGTCGCTACTATAAGCATTGGAGCCACCTAACAGCGGCAAGCCGAACATCTGTAGAATGTCATCGGGCTGCGCATCCATGATGGACACACCGGGCCAGTACCAGAACACATCGCCGGAGTTTTCATCACCTCCGGATGCAGCATCGCCGGAGCCGCCAACAGTGTCCCCATAAAGCTGCGCCCCATAGCCAGTGCTAAACAAGAAATCCCGGCCTTGCCCCCCGAACAACTTGCCGCCAACCTCGGTAAAGCCGACTAGCCAATCATCGCCTTTATTACCATAAAGCTCAACGCCATTACCGCGTGAAATCAGGGCATCATTGCCAGAGCCACCGGACGCCGTGGAATATGTCGGCATCGGCTCTTGAGGCTCTTCCGTATCAAGACTAGCAGTTGAAGCCATATCCGATGAGCCCGGGTCCGCTTCACCGGAAATGATGTCAAAGTGCCGCGTATCCCCGATCACGATCACATCGTTACCACCATTCCCCTCGATGGTTTTTTGCGCCTCGCTGATATTCCAGAAATGTTCGTTCCCGTCACCACCGATAATGGACCCTTCAAAGTTCGAAAGCTCAATGTAATCAGGAGCATCCCCGGGTGCTTCAGCTTCAGCATCATCGGTCACACCTTCGGGGCGCAGTTGTTCGCCAGCACCATGGGCGATCAGATCAAGAGCAACCTTTGTGGGCGATCTGAAAATACCGGCTGATGTCGCGGGTCTGTTGATCTCTTCGGTCGAGATATAGCCGACACCGTCTTCAAGGCTGATGGTTCTGACGCCCTCACTTCCCTCAATCCTGATTTCGCCGGGCGTCTCTTCTTCGCCACTGCCGCCATCAATACGCCAGACCGTTTGAAAAACCTCCAGCGCCTCGTCTTTAAGCACAATCGTATCTGACGCCGCCGACAGGATAATCGTTTCAATCCCGGCAAGGCGGTCAGTTTGCTCAAGCAAATCTTCGCCGGACCCGGACAGC
>CALFAK010000118.1 GCA_937948985.1 uncultured Neomegalonema sp.
CAATCGTCCACCGAGAAAGTCAGCGGCAGGCGCATGTCGAAGAGGCGGGACAGGATGCGGTCGGTTTCGGGCATCGCTTGTGCTTCGACGTAGCGCCAGCTGCTGTGGTTGGAGGTGTAGCCGTGGGGTTGGGGCGCGCCGAACCATTTCAGCTCGACCCCGCGTGATGCGGTGAGGGCGAGGAAATCGCTGACCTGAGCGTCAGTCAGGGCGGGCGCGCGGAATTGGATCGAGCTGCCAACATGAGTTTCGGCCTGTGGAATATCACGGGTGGCGACGCCGGGGATGGTGCGCAACACGTCTTCGATGGCGCGGTAACGGGCGTTCCAGCGTTCGACTTGTTGCGACAGGACGGCCAGCTGCGGGCGCAGGATCGCGGCGCGGAGGTTATCCATCCGGCTGGAGCCGTTGGGCATATCGAGGCGCGCGTCGGCATAGGCGCTGGCGTCCGGTCCCGCAGCATGGCGGTCGTGCAGCATATAGCTGCCTGAGCGGATTGTGGCGCGGGCCATGAGCTCGGCATCGTCGGTCGTCAGAAAACCGCCCTCGCCGGAATTGACGTGCTTGTAGGTCTGTGTCGAAAAGCAACCCGCTTTGCCGAATGTGCCCGACGGCTTGCCCCGCCAAGCGCCGCCCATCGTGTGGGCGCAATCCTCGATGAGAGTGAGATTGTTGGCGGTGCAGATGGTGACAACCTCGTCCATATCCGCCAAATGGCCGCGCATGTGACTGAGCATCAGGACCGCGCCGGGGTTGGCGGCGGCTTTGGTGGTCAGATCCGCGAGGTCTATGGTCATGTTATCCGTGGTCTCAACCAAGACAGGCTTGCCTCCCGCGACGTGGATTGCACCCGGCACCGGAGAAAGAGTAAAGGCGTTGGTCAGGACGGGCGCGCCGCGCTCCAGCCCGCAAGCGCTGAGCGCGATCTGCATGGCCGTGCCGCCGGACCCTGTGGCTAGGCAGTAAGGAACGCCTATCGAGGCGGCAAATTCCTTTTCGAGCAGCGCCGTCTCGCCCTCTTCACCGGAGGCGACATTATAACGGTGCAGGCGGCCTGAGCGCATGACGGCAATCGCAGCTTCGATAGCGGCTTCGGGGAGGGCTTCCTGTTGGGTGAAGTTGCCAGTGAATGTGCGCGGCATCGTGTGTTCCCTGTCCTGAAATAAAATGGGCCGCGCAGTGTTTGCTGCGCGGCCCGGTTTCAGTCAAGACGGAAGGCTTTATTCAGCAGGTGAGACAACCGGATCGACGGTTACCGAGGTAACGCCGGCAGCCTCACGGCGGCCATCGTTGAAGATTGCCTTGATCAAAGCGATGCACATCAGGGCCATGACGACCGAGAATGGCAACGCGCCGATCACCATCGCCGTTTGAATGGCTCCCGTACCGCCTGAGATCAGCAAGCCGCCGACAACCAACGCCAGAGCAGCACCCCAGAAGAGGATGTGTGGACGTGCTTTCGGGCCTTCATCACCAGCGGCGTTGATGGTGTTCACGATCAATACAGCCGAGTCAGCCGAGGTCACGAGGAACGTCATCAGCAGAACCACGATCATGACCGCCATGCCCCAAGACAAGGCTTCCGAGATCGGTGCCAGCATGAACTCGGTCATTGCAAAGATCTTATCGCCATTGGCGGCATCAAGGATCAGCCCGTTGGCATCACCGTTCAGCTCAAGATCAATCGCCGTACCACCGGCCCATGCGAACCAGACAAAGCACATCAGGGCAGGTACGATCATCGCGCCGAGAACGAATTCACGGATGGTGCGGCCACGCGAGATACGCGCAAGGAACAGGCCGACGAAAGGCGCAAACGCGATCCACCATGCCCAGTAGAACACAGGCCACCAGCCTTGCCACTGCGTCAGCAGGAATGCCTCGGAACCTTCGACACCGTCAGAGCGGAAGACGTTGAAGCTCAAGCCCGGCAGCGCGACGATGTAATCGAAAATCCCGACGAAGAATGCCGAAGCACCAAAGAAGGTCGCACCGAAGATAATGAAAAATCCGAGCAGGATGATCGACAACACCATGTTGATGTTCGACAACCACTTAATGCCTTTACCGACCCCGGACAGCGCCGACAGTGTCGAAGCGCCCATAATGACTGCCAGAGCTACGATAATACCCATCGTTGTCGCAGAGCCGTCTTCCAGCGCAAGGCCGCTGAAGCCGATACGGGTGAGACCTGCCACGAACTGTTCAACACCAAAGCCGAGCGTCTGCGCCACACCGAGAATGGTTGCGACAACGGCGACGATATCAATGATGTGACCCAAGTTACCCGACAACGCTTTCCCGAACAGGGGTGTCAGCGAGGAGCGGATGGTCAGGGGCAGACCACGACGATAGCTGAAGAAAGCCAGTGACAGACCCGCAATCGCGTAACAGGCCCAAGCGCCAAATCCCCAGTGCAGGTAAGACCAGATATAAGCCTCGCGCACGTTATCAGCAGCAAGGGTGGTCGTTTCGCCCATGATTACAGCCGGATTGTTTTTGAAGTGAGCGACGGGTTCCGCAACCGCCCATGTCAACATGCCGACACCGATACCGGCGCCAAACATCATTGAGAACCATGAGAAGTTGGAGAATTCAGGCTTCTCACCAGCCGCGCCGAGGTTCAAGCGCCCCGCTGCAGGCCATATCGCCAGTCCGATACAGACGATCACAAATGCGGCCACTACCCAGATGTACCATGCCGCAAACTTCGCCAGAATGGCGGTGTTCCAGTTACCAAGAACGGTGCCCGCTTCAGCTGGCCAGACGATACACCAGACAACGAGCATACTGATGATGATCTTACTCACCACCGTCACATTAACACTGAAGCCGCTGTAAAAACCGGTGTCAGCAGTTTTAATATGCAACTCAGATAATGGAGGTTTTATAGACATTATTTTCTCCCCTTAAAAAACATTAATGAAAGCCTACACCTTATGTGGATATTGGCAATGGGAGCGTGCACGTTAGTGTCTTGCGGCGGTGCATCGGATGAATTTCATCAGTGTGAGCAGGCAGTCAAATTTTTACCCGCATGCGCCTGCCATGAGCCGCCCATTTCATCGGTGAATGAATTTTTGTGGGATAATTTCACGAGTGCGAAATCGAACAAAACACCGGACAATATTTTTCCGGCGATAAATTAGCACTGGAGCCATAAAGTCGGTGGTTTGGCTCCAGTGCAGGCCGTTAGGATATCAAGGCCAATTGAGGAAACGCATTTGCGTCGTTTGCGATCCGTCAGATCGCAAATGCTTATAATACGCATCCTCAGTTGTTTCCAGTTATAGCGTCTGATCTATTTTGCCAGCAGCGAATTCAATCGCCCGATGCGCTGAGGTCGAAATTGACGCCGGGGAAGTACTTCTCAAGCCGGATGTCGGCTGTGCGGGCGTGGCCCTCCATGCCCTCAAGACGCGAAATGCGGGCGGTTGCCTCGGCGACAGGGCGGGATGCCTCGCGGGTGGCGCGCTGCCATGTGACCAGCTTCATGTACTTGTGTACGCTGAGGCCGCCCGTGTAGCGCGCCGCGCCGGAGGTGGGCAGGACGTGGTTTGTACCCGATGCCTTGTCGCCGAAAGCAACTGTGGTTTCTTCGCCGAGGAACAGGGAGCCATAGCAGTTTAGCCGATTGAGCCACCAATCAAGGTCTTCGGCCTGAACAGTAAGGTGTTCAGGGGCGATTTTGTCGGAGGTTTGTGCGACTTCCTCGCGGGTGTCGCAGAGGATGACCTCAGCGTAGTCGCGCCATGCGGCTTCGGCGTTTTTGCTGTTGAGTTCAGGCAGCGAGGCGATCATCCCCGGCACAAGCTCCATCACCTTTTCAGCCAGTGCGCGGTCGGTGGTGGCGAGCCAGACGGGTGAGTTATAGCCGTGCTCGGCCTGACCGACCAGGTCCCATGCAACGATATGCGGGTCCGCTGTCTCGTCGGCAAGGATCAGGCTGTCGGTGGGTCCGGCGAACATGTCGATGCCGACGCGCCCGAACAGGATGCGCTTGGCTTCGGCGACGAACTGGTTGCCGGGGCCGACGAGGATGTCGGATTTCGGCAGACCGAACAGGCCGAATGCCATTGCCGCGATGCCTTGTACGCCGCCGAGGGCGAGGATGGTATCCGCGCCGCAGATATCGGCTGTGTAGAGGATGGCGGGGTGGACGCCCGTATCAGGACGTGGGGGCGAGCAAGCCGAGATGTGCTTCACGCCTGCGACTTTGGCGGTGGTCACGGTCATCATGGCGCTGGCGATGTGGGCGTAGCGGCCACCGGGCGCATAGCAGCCCGCCGCGTCGCAGGGGATTGCTTTCTGACCCGCGATGAGGCCCGGAATAACCTCCATCTGCATATCGGTGATGGTGGCTTTCTGGGCCTCGGCAAAGCGGCGCACGTTGTCATGGGCGAAGCGGATGTCGTCTTTCAGCTTTTGCGGAACTTTCGCAGCCGCCTCGTCCAACTCGGCGCGGGTGACGACGATGTTACCTTGGTATTTGTCGAATTTCTCGGCGTAGCGCTTGGCCGCGTCATCGCCGCCCGCTTCAATCTCGTTCAAGATCGCCTGCACGGTATCGCGGACATCATCTGCCCCGGTTGCGGATGTCTTGGGTGCGGTCTTGAGATAAGTGATAGCCATATGCGTCGTCCCCCTGGATCATATTGATCGAATCAATCTTGGCGTTCAGTTAGCAAAATTCCAGAACGATTGCGATGAGTCTTATATAAGTTATATTCTATAAGTATGCGCCGTACAGGTGCAATCTGACGCAGTCATTTTTGATCCACGCTTTCGTGGAGAACAGGTGCGGGTAGAAAATTCGGATCAGATTGAGCGCGAAACCGCCTTGCAGGAAGCGAGACCGGATACTCCGCCTGCGCGGAGTATGACATATGGTTTTATTGGATATTGTAAGCAGATCAGCATAGGCGACACGCGTGCGTTTCTGTGAGATGCAGGGGCGTATAAAATCAGCCGCGCGAGACCCGTATATGAAACCGTTGGATATTCTGATCGCCCTCGCGGTTCCTGTGCTATGGGGCATGGGGTTGGTGATTTCCAAGCCCGCCGTGGACAGTTTTCCGCCCATTCTGTTAATGGCGTTGCGTTTTACGCTGACGGCACTGCTGATGGTTTGGTTTGTGCCGATCCCGCGCGGTGTGTTGGGGAAACTGGCGTTGGCGGCGCTGGTGGGGTCAACACTGCAATACGGGCTGACGTTTAACGGGCTGAGGCTGTTGGATGCGGGATCGACCGCGCTGATCGTACAGTCTGAGGTGGTGTTTCTGGTACTGATCGCTGCGCTGATGCTGGGTGAGCGTATGACGGTGCAGAAGTGGTTCGGGATGGTGGTGGCATTTGCCGGGCTGTTGATCGTGTTCGGCGCGCCGCGAATGCAGGGCCAAGAGTTGGGCATCGGCCTCGTGCTGGGCGGCGCGTTTATGTGGGCGCTGGGGCAAGTGATGATCCGTAAGATCGGCGCGCTGGGCGGTATGACGACGATTGCGTGGATCGCCGTGTTCGCGGCGCCGCAGCTGTGGATTGCATCGTTTATTATGGAAGGCAACCCCGCGCCGCATCTGGCCGGAACCGGATGGATGGTGTGGGGTGCGGTGGTTTATCTGGCGGTTATGATGACGGCGCTCGCCTATACCTGTTGGTATCACGTGCTTGGCCGCTATGAGGCGAGCCGTGTGGGGCCGTTCATCCTGCTGACGCCGATCACCTCGGTACTGGGCGGGTGGCTGTTTCTGGGAGAGCCGCTGTCATTGGAGATTTTGCTGGGCGGGAGCGTGCTGATCGCAGGGGTGGCGCTGCTGGTGGTGGAGCAGCGGGTGCGCGCGGCTTGATTTCAGGCGTCAAGCTCCGTGTCCCAGTAAAGGTAATCCAGCCAGCTTTGGTGGAGGTGGTTCGGCGGAAACTTGCGACCGACATTTTGCAACTGCATCGCCGTTGGTTTGTAGGCTTTGCGGCGCAAGTGCATGTTCGCATTCGCAATGCTGAGGTTCGCTTTGCGCAAATTGCAAGACGAGCAAGCGGCGACAACGTTTTCCCACGTCGTGCGCCCGCCTTTTGAGCGGGGAATGACATGATCAAAGGTCAGATCGCCTTGGGTGCCGCAATATTGGCAAGTGAACTCATCCCGCAGGAACAGGTTAAAGCGTGTGAAAGCGGGGTAGCGCGCGGGCTGCACGTAATCGCGCAAGGAGACAACGCTTGGCAGACGCATTGAAAAACTGGGGCTGTGAACCTCGGTTTCGTATTCGGAGACGATGTTAACGCGGTCCATAAACACGGCCTTAACCGCATCCTGCCACGGCCAAGTGGAAAGCGGAAAATAGGACAAGGGACGGTAATCAGCGTTGAGAATAAGGGCGGGATGATCGCGAAAAGCCGTGCGATTCTGCACATGCTCTATCAATCCGTTCAACGTACTTTCGCTTGCCGCCATCCTAAATCCTCCATCCGCCACGATGGAAGCTATATGGTGAATCGGGAGTGGTCAATCACCATATATTGCGTTCAAGTTCGTGGCGCGCGCGAGGGACAGTGAGGATCAGGTGAACCGCGCATTGAGGAACTCAACCGCCGCCACAAGCCCGCGTTCGTCAATCCCGTGACCAAGGCCGGGACGGGCCAGTGTTGTGACTTCCATTCCTGCGCCGCTGAGACCTTTTTCAGCCAGTTCCATCGACTCGAACGGAACCACGGCGTCAGCCTGACCATGCACGAGCAGTACAGGCGGTTTGCTGCGGATTTCGGCATCAAGTGTTTCGGGCGAGAGCAAGCGGCCTGAGAAGCCGACGATGCCCGCGAATTGGGATTCGCGGCGCGGGCCGACATGGAGCGACATCATTGTGCCTTGGGAGAAGCCGACCAGCGCAATTTTGTCGGCGGGCAAGCCGCTGCGCTCGATTTCAGCGTCCAGGAAGGCATTGAGGGCGACCTGCGCGCGGGCGAAACCGGCCATCATCTCCTCCTCGGAGGAGCCGTCGATATAGGTTATCGGGAACCATTGCCGCCCCATCGGGGCCGCCGCGCAGGGTTCGGGGGCGTTGGGGGAAACGAACTCGGTATCAGGCATCGCGCCGCCGAGCGGCTGGGCCAGACCGATCAGGTCGTTACCGTCCGCACCATAGCCGTGCAGGAAAATCACCAGATTTTTCGCCGTGCCGGATTTCGCTTTGACCCGTGGGCCGTCAAGGATGCTCATCTCAATCTCCTGAAGTTCTTTGGGCGCGTTCATAGAGCGCGCGCCTCACCCTGTCACGCCCTCGCGGCCTTTTGCGGCGTGGTAATAGGTGAAGAGGACGCGTGCGGCAATGGCGCGCCAGGGCGACCAAGCCTCGGCCATCATGGCGAGTTGTTTGTCGGTGGGGCGTTCGGGCAGATCGAAGAGAATGCGCGTCGCCTCCTGCAAGGCGAGGTCTTTGGGGGCGAAGACATCGGCGCGGCCCACGCAAAACATCAGATATATTTCCGCCGTCCACGGTCCTATTCCGGTGACGGCGGTGAGCATCTTCACGGCATCCGCGACCGGAGCGGTGACGCAGGTGTCGATGCAGAGCGTGCCGTCTGTAACGGCGGTGGCGGTTGTTTTGAAATAGCGGGCTTTCGGGCGTGAGAGGCCCAGCGCACGAAGGTCTTCGTCGCTCATGCTGAGGATTGCGGCGGGGGTGGTTGCGCCGCCCTCCTCCACCCGCCTCCAGATTCCATCAGCGGCGGCGACTGAGACTTGCTGGCCGACCAAAATGCGCAGCAACTCGGCAAATCCCGACGGGCGGCGGCGTAGGGGTGGCTCTCCTGCAAGTGCAATAGCGTCAGCAAAACGCGGCTCGAGCACAACGAGGCCCGCGACGCCCTCGCGAATATCGTCCATCGTTTCGATAATTCGCATGGCGCGGTTTCTCCTGTGCGATTAGGTTCGCCCGATGAGCAGTATTATCGAACGCTTCGCGCCCAGCCCTACCGGACCTTTGCATCTGGGTCATGCGTATTCGGCATTGCTGGCCTATGACGCCGCGCGCAAGGCGAAGGGGCGGTTTTTGCTGCGGATTGAGGATATCGACACGGGGCGAAGCCGACCAGCGTATGAGCAGGGAATTTATGATGATCTGGCGTGGCTGGGGATCAAGTGGGAAACGCCTGTGCTACGCCAATCGGAGCGGTTTGAGGCATACGCGGCGGTGATTGACCAATTCAAGGAGCGCGGGTTGCTGTATCCGTGTACGTGTACCCGCAAACAGATTGCCGCCGCGATGTCGGCCCCTCAGGAAGGGGTGGCGGCGGCGGTTTATCCCGGCACGTGTCGGGGGCGGGATTTTGGTGATCCGGCACTGGAACGCGGGGATTATGCGCTGCGGCTCGATATGCGCAAGGCGTTGGTCAGTCTCGGCGGGGCCGGGGTGATCCGTAAGCTGCATTTCAAGGAGGTTGGCAAGGGACCGAACCGTGAGAAAGGTAAGATCGCGCTCGATATGGGGGCGCTGATTGAAGGGGTCGGGGATATTGTGTTGGCGCGGAAAGACAGTCCGGCGAGTTATCATCTTTCGGTGGTTCTCGATGATGCGTTTCAGCAGGTCAGCCATGTGACGCGGGGGGAGGATTTATTTGAGGCAACGCCGATCCACCGCGTGTTGCAAGCCCTGACGGGCAGGCCCACACCAATTTATCGGCATCATAAATTGATTCGGGACGGGGAAGGAAAGCGCCTCGCCAAGCGGGATGATGCGCGGGCGATTGCCACGTTACGTGATGAGGGAGCGACGCCGGGGGATGTGCGTGAGATGGTCGGGTTGAGCGGGTAAGCGCATGCGGGGATTCTTGAAGAATATCGGTGAGAAAGAAGGGGCGACTCTGGCGAGCCTGTTTGCCGGGATCATCTTCGGTGTGTTTTGGATTCCGATCCGCGCGCTGGAGGAGGCCGGATTTCAGGGGCCGTGGGCGGCGATGGTGTACAGCGCCCTGCCCGCTTTGCTGGTGTCGCCGATTTACTGTCTGCGCCGGGATGAGTTGCGGCTGGCGAATTGGAAGCCGTTGATCGGCGGAGTGCTGGGCGGCGTGGCGATGGCGCTCTACTCGCTATCCTTTCTATACACTGAAGTGATGCGTGCGATCCTGTTGTTTTACATGATGCCGATCTGGGGATTCATGCTGGGGCGGATTGTGTTGAACGATCCGATCACGCCGCCGCGTTGGCTGGCGATCGTGTTCGGGTTTTTGGGGATGGGAATTGTGCTCGGCACGGATGCGGGATTGCCGTTACCGCGCAATGGCGGGGATTGGATGGCGCTGGGGTCGGGGATCACGTTCGCTTTTGCGGCGATCCTGATGCTGGTGGATGAGAAGGTGAGCGTGTGGACGCATGGGGCGAATTTCTTTGCCTTTTCAGCGCTGATAAGCGGCGGGGCCGGGCTGTGGATGATCGGCAGCATTGGTGCACCCGATTGGGGAGCGTTGCGGGATGTGATAATCTGGTTGCTACCCTTTGCCGTGCTCGTGACAATTCCCGCCGGATTCGCGACGATTTACGGACCTAAAAAGCTGAACCCCGGCGTGGTTTCGCTGTTGTTTATGCTGGAGATTGCGGTCGCGGCGATTACGGCGGCAATCCTGACAGATGAGCCGTTCGGACTGCGCCATGCGCTGGGCGTATTGCTGATTACCTGTGCGGGATTGTTTGAACCCGCGCGTGATTTTCTGCGCGGGCGGGCGCAAAAATCCGCGTGATGCCTTCACGGCTGCCGGAGAGCGTGGCACAAGAGACAGAGTTTTTAGTCATTCGCGATCAAGCCGCGTCAGAATTCCCGCCAAGACTTGCGTGAATTGTGATGCGTTGAGGCCCGATCTGATCGCTGATAACTTTAGAGAAATGGATGCCCTGATGTTGACTTTGCCAGCCCTCGACCTGCAATTTGCCCGTACACAATTTCCCGCTTTCAGCGAGCCTGATCTGGCCAATTGGTTGCATTTTGAGAATGCGGGCGGGTCATATGCCGCCGGACAAACCGTTGAGGCATTGACGCGGTTTTATACGAAGATGAAAGTGCAGCCTTACGGCATCGCCGGACCAACGGCGGCGGCGGGGGATGCGATGGACCGCTCGCGCAACCGCTGGGCCGAGGCGCTGAACGTGACGCCGGACGAGGTGCAGTTCGGGCCGTCAACTTCACAGAATGTCTATGTGCTGGCACAGGCGTTCGGGGCGATCCTTGAGGCGGGCGACGAGGTGATTGTCACCGAGCAGGACCATGAGGCCAATTCCGGTGCTTGGCGGCGGATGGCGGAAGCCTGTGGTGCGGTGTTGCGGGACTGGAAAGTGGACCCGGTCACGGGATGCCTTGATCCGGCGGATTTTGATGCGCTGTTGTCGGATAAGACGAAGCTGGTTTGCTTTCCGCATTGCTCGAACATCGCCGCCGAACGCAACCCTGTGGCAGTGCTGTGTGCGAAGGCTCACGCGGTCGGGGCGTATGCTGTAGTGGACGGGGTATCCTGGGCGCCGCATGAGATTTGCGATGTCGATGCGCTGGGCGCGGATGTTTATATGTTCAGCCTCTACAAGGTTTACGGCGTGCATCAGGGATTGATGACCGTGCGCAAACCGCTTTTGGAGCGGTTGCCGAACCAAGGGCATTTTTTCAATGCGGGATACCCGAACAAGCGGTTGGTTCCGGCCGGGCCGGATCACGCGCAGATTGGTGCGAGCGGCGGGACGCTGGACTATATCGACGCGCTGGCCGAGCATCACGGGATTGCGGCGAATGATTTGGGCAGTCGGACACGTGCGATCAGTGCGATGTGGCGGACCAAAGAGATTGCGGTGGCTGAGCCGCTGCTCAATTTCCTGAACGGGCATCCGCGTGTGCGGTTGATCGGGCCTGTGAAAAGCACGGCGAATCGTGCGCCGACAATTGCGTTTCTGCCTGAGAAACTGTCGCCGCAAGCGATGGAGCAAGCCTTGGCAGAGCGCGGGATCATCGCCGGGGCCAGCCACTTCTACGCCTATCGTCTGATTGCAGCGTTGGGGATTGATGCGGAAACGGGCGTGTTGCGGGTGTCGATGACGCATTATACCAGCGGTCACGATGTTTCGGCCCTGATTGAAGCGTTGGAAGAGTTGCTGTGAGCCAGCTCGATTCCACCATTGCCCAAGCGAAAGAACTATTCGCGGAACTCGGCCCGCTCAGAAGCAGAAAAATGTTTGGCGGGGCGGGCCTTTACGCCGAAGGGGTGATGTTCTCGCTGATCGCTTTCGAGGAAATTTTCCTCAAAGCGACCGGGGCTTTTGCGGAAGAACTCGAACAGATGGGATCGTCGCCGTTTGTGTATGAGGGAAAGGGCAAACCCGTGTCGATGTCTTACTGGCGCTTGCCCGAAAGCGCGCTGGATGACCCTGATGAGGCGACCGCCCTTGCACGCCGGGCGCTGATTTGTGCGCATGAGGCGAAACGATGAGGATTGTAGGCGGCGCGCTCAAGGGGCGCAAAATTGAGGCTCCGGCGAGCGATGGCGGTGCCGCGCGGCTGCGCCCGACCAGCGACCGGACGCGGGAATCGCTGTTTAATATCTTGGAGCATGGTGATTATGCACCACTTGATGGCGCGCGGGTACTGGATGTGTTTGCCGGGACCGGAGCGTTGGGTTTGGAAGCGCTGTCGCGGGGCGCGGGGCGGGCGACCTTTGTGGATGACGGTGCCGAGGCGCGGGCGCTGATCCGCACCAATATCGACGCGCTCGGTGTGATCGGGCAGACAAAGCTGTTCCGGCGGGACGGTACGAAATTGGGGGAAAACCGTGACGGGCCTTACGATCTGATTTTCCTCGATGCGCCCTATAATAAAGGCATGACATTGCCCGCTTTGCAGGCGGCGCATGAGGGCGGATGGATCGCAGAAGACGCGACTCTCGTGGTCGAGACGGCCGCCGATGAGCCACTCGAAACGCCCGGTTTTCTGGACCTCGCCGATCAGCGGACCTACGGCGCGGGGCAAATCCGCATTTTTAGCGCCAAAGGCTGATCCCGCGCCAGGGTGATCTCATGAAAGCGGGAACCAATCTATCAGCGTCATTGTCGGGCTTGTCCCTCGAGTGTCCGGCAGCATGCCGATTTTATAAAGTCTTGTCTTACCGCGACTTGATCGCGGTATCCATTGTTCCACACGCTTTGCACGATGGTCCCCGCGAACAAGTCGCGGGGTGACTTCAGGTTTGAAATTAGTATTCTTCAGTAAATGCGAAGCGCCAGCTTCAAATGAGCATTTTCTGATAATAGCGCCCAAACACCTGAAAATTAAAAAAGACCGGACACCCTGCCCGCACTCCGACGCGGGGCCTGTTGGAGCAGCGTACTTCGCTGAAAGAGACCCCTGCATCAAGTGCGGGGAAGAGGGTATTTTAAGAGCAAACACCAAAGGCCATTGGTATCATACCTCCGCCCCCTAAACCTCTTTCCCCACAACCCGGCCCAACCGCGCCGCCGCCGATGCCCTGATAATCTTCATCGTATCACCCATCTTGCTCTCACCGGGAAACCTCGGCGTCACACCCTTCGCGCGCAGGCGATGGTTGATCTGGTGCAGATAGCAATTGCGCTTGGAGCTTTCCGACCGCCACGTAATGCTCAGCGACAGCGAAGGCACCTCGCTCGTGACCTTCACATGATGCGGCGCCAGCGGCGGCACGTATAGCGCGGTACCGGGCGACATATGAATCGCCTCCCCGCGTCCCGCCATCTCAGGGTTCAGTTGCAGATTCCGGTGCGCGCCGGAATGAAACCGCTCCAGATCGGTCTGACTGGCCAATTCGCGGTCATGCTGCGAGTAGATCGTGAAGGTCTTCGTCCCCTCCAACTGGATGAGGATGTTGTGCTCCTCATCGATGTGGAATGGCGTCACCGCACCGGGCGAGGAGATGAACATGAACGCCTCACGGCGCATAATCTCGCCTGTTTGACGCTCAATCGTGTCCTTGAGACTGTCGATAATCCCGAACGCCAGATCACGATAGGCGGCGTCTTTCTCAACATTGCGGATGGTCATCCACGAATTGACCATACCGATCTTCTCAATCGTCTCCGCAGCGGTCATCCCCGCATCCGGCACAGCACCCGGCGCAACAGAAATGGGCAGATCACCGGGATTGAACTCAACGAAATCAGCAGGATGCGAGCGTGCCAGTTCGACCAAACTCGCGCGGGAGGTCAAAGGGCTGTCCACTTTGATCGTCGAAATCGCCCGCAAGTCGGGATATGCCGCATCAAATTCGCTGCTATCGATGATTGTGTGCATGATTATGCCCCTTTCTGATGAATACGCTGCAAAGCGCCGTTTTTAAATTCTTCCAGTTTCGCCGCTGTATTCAGCAACGTCTTATCCGTCACACGTCTTGCCGGAACGTTAATTTGCACAATCGGCAAGCGCTCCGCCCACAGGCTATCAACCACCGGATGCCCTTGGCGTGCGCAGGAATCCAACTGCGCGGCGTCCCCGCCCAACATCCGCCGGGTCGCTTCGATCAGCAGGCGAACCCCGGTCGAATACGCGGCGAAATCTTCGTCATAACTGGTCTTGAATGCCGCCACATGCCGACCTGCGCGCAGCGTGAACAACATCGCTTTCGCGTCACCATCAAGGGTTATGGACAGGCATTCAACAGCCCCCTCTTGCGCCCCCGCTGTCATCGCCTCCCTGAAAAACCGTGTGCTGGCGATACATTGCGCCATCGGAAAGCCCTCAGGATCGGTACTTTTCCACCCGGCATTTTCAAGGCCCAAAAACGCATCACAAAGCGCCGTAATCTCGCCCTCCCCGGCCAAGCCCTCCAGCGGAGCAACAGAAACCTCCGCCTTCCCCAACTCACCAAAGCGCCGTTCCTGACGGCGCAATTCTTTGCGTTTTTTTCCCGACATCGCCACAGACATCACATCGTCAAAGCTGTTCTCAGCGCTCAGCACCGCCCGCTCATGATAGCCCTGAATCCGGAACTCCCGCTCCCGCAACGCACATGCCGCATCCACCGTTTCATGGGTTTCATGATCGAATGGCAGCCCCGAAAACCTCAGGAAAACCGCACCCTCAGGATGCGTATCAATCCAATCAAACAGCGCCGCATAAGCATCAATTCCAAACCCATCACGGATCAGCGGCGCACCGTTAAAGCAATGCCGATGGGTCCAAACGCACGCATGTTTCAACGGCAGCTTTGCGTAACCCCGCTGAAACACAATCGGCAGCAAACCGACCAACAAGCCGGTCTCCGCCTGGCGCAGCAATACCAATCTGACACGCTGAAACGGATCAAGATGACGCATGGCGGGTTCCAGAAACCATTGAGCGAAATACGGATTCGGCTTCCACGCCGCCCCAACCAACTCACGCCATTCACGCCGCAATGCCGCATCAATCTCATCAATGCCCGCCAAGCAGACCGACAAAACGGGCGCATCCGCCGCTTCAGGCGCAATCTGCGGCCCGAAACCGGTATCTGTGTCAGATTGATCTGTGGTAAGGCTGGTTGCTCGCATAACCTGTCGCACTCCTGCTGGTCGTGCCGATACAAAAGCAAGAATCCGGCCACAAAAGCACGAAGCGTCTCAGGTAAAAAATTAACAATGTCGCAATAACAGCTTGCCTAAACAATGCCTTAGCGCTGACGCATTTTCCGGCGAGACAGGAACCATGAAAAAACTCATCGCGCTGACATTAACCGCAATCCTCGCCGCAACATCCGCACAAGCGACCGACCTTGCGCCGTTGAATCTCAAATACCGGGCAACGGTTGCGGGGCTTCCGCTTGGAAAGCTCAAGCTGCATATCGACCGCGATGACGGGCGTTATAAAGCGGCGGTCAGCTTCAAACTGGTCACCTTGCTTCGCGCCATCCTCGACGGCGACGCCGCCGCCAGCGCCTCAGGGCAGTTGGATCAGGGCAAACCGACGCCCAAGGAATTCCAGTTCCGCATCGACGGGCGCAAGAAAAATCAACACACCGCCATCACCTTCAACGAAAACGGTGATCCGTCAGAGATCAAGGCCACCCCGCCCTTGCGCAAAACGAATTACCGCATCGGTCTGGATCAAGCGTCAGGCACCATCGACCCCGCCAGCGCCGCTGTGCTTCTCGCCTCCCCGCGTGAGAACGCCTGCGCCCTGTCGATGGATGTCTTTGACGGCGCAAAACGTCATCGGATCACTCTGACAGGCGTCTCCGAAGCGCCCGACGCACGCGGCGTCATCACATGCGCGGGCCTCTATGAGCGGATTGCAGGCTTCAAAGCCAAATACATGACCCCCGCCGCGCGCAGCTACCCGTTCTCCGCACAGCTTGTCGAAGACATCGACGGCGGTTGGCTGCCCGTAAAAATCTGGGCGGATACAAAGTTCGGACCCGCCAGTGCGACTTTTTATCGGTAAAGCGCCGGATATAGGCGTGAATTTGCATTGTAAAAGAGTAATATTTGGCGTTTATCCGGCGTATTGAACCGTAATGGAGATCCGCCGTGTCAAAGCCAATTGTCCTCATCACATCAGCTTCAGGCCGTATCGGCAAAGAACTGGTGGCACTGCTGGCCAAAGACGGCGGCTTCACCGTGCGCGCCTGCTGTTTCAGCGATAACAAAGCCGACTCCCTGCGCGAATTGGGCGCTGATGAAGTTGTAAAATTCGACCTCAACGACCCGGCGACATGGGATGCCGCGCTGGACGGCGTCTCTGCGGTCTATTCCGCCTCCCTCGATCCAATGCTGGAGGGCCACCTTGCCTTCGCGAAGGAGCTGGGCAACCGCAAGGGGCAGGTCAAACACGTGGTTCGCGTCAGCTGTATGGGCGCAGATACCAACACCGCCTCCTATGATCCGGCTAAGCATTCCTCACGTGCGGGCGCAGCTATCCCGTTGATGTTACAGCATTATTGGTGGGGTGAGAAAGCGTTGATCGATGCGGGGCTAAACGTCACCGCCCTGCGCAATAACTTCTTCATGAACCACTTGCTGAAGACCGACTGTGACAGTATTGCCAACGAAGGATGGTTCAGCAACCCGCTCGGCTCGGCCCGCAATTCTTTCGTCGCCACGCGCGATATTGCCACCGCCGCCGCCGTTGTCTTGACCGAAGGTCCGGCCAAGCATAGCAATAAATTCTATGACATCACCGGACCGGAACCGCAAACGATGGAAGAAATCGCGGCTGATCTCGGCAAGGCGATGGACAAGAAAATCGAATATCGTGCGCAAAGCATGGAAGATTTCGAGCGTGATTTTGGCAGCACCCGCGCCGAATTCTTTGAATACTTATCAAACGGCTTCTATTGCCGGTGCAGCCCGGATTTTTACAACATCACAGGCCGGAAACCAACGTCCTATTACGATTACCTGACCACACAAGGCGCATCCGGCGAAACCGGGCTTGATGAGCTGTGGCAGGGCAATCTGTGGAAGAAGGGCGAGGACGCCATGAAAGAGGCCGCAGCGCTAAATTCCTGATTTTGCTATAGAAAAATCCCCAAAACCACGCCCATAACCGTGAACGCCGCAACCGTATGCCCGCCGTCTATCCACCACAGGCTGCGCGGGCGTCCGGCGAATGCGTAGTGTAAAATGATCCAGGGCATCACCATAAACGCCCCGATACCCGCTCCATAAGCGCCACAGCGCAGCCAGCCCGTTACCTCTCCGGTGACAAACATGTGGCGCATCATACCCGCTGCGAGCAAGGCCGCAAGTCCGGCAATAACAAACGGCACCGGGCTGTTGTCATCGGCGAGTTCTTCCTTTGTCGTGCCAACCGCAACCATCCACCGCGCGCTCAATCCGCCATACCAGATCGCCCCGACACCAAAGCCGGCCGCCGCCGCAAGAATAACACCCAGAAATCCCATAATCCGTCCCCCGATAAAATATAGAGCGATTTCTGGAAATGCTGAGAAAGCATTTTGACTCGGAAATCGCGCCAAAACAAAAAGATAGCGCTTTTTAAATGATCAACGATCATCGAAAATGCACTGTAATTATATCTTAACAGTTTTACCCGCAGAGGCGAACCATCTTGAGATTGAATTGCACGCACGGTCAATCATGATCAGTTGATCGGGCGGGACAGGCAGAAATCGGACGGTCAGTCCTTAGCGCCATCGTATGACTCAAAAATCTTTCATCAACGCGGGTGAATAGAAATGACGCCCGCCATCGACCGCCACGATCTGCCCGCTGGTTGACGGCGCATTCGACAGCATCACCGCCACATCACAAACCTCATCAACCGTCGGCCCTTTACCCACGGGGGTGCGATTGTGCATCGCTTGAAACGCTTCTTCAGTTTGCGGGCCGGAGCGCAGCACAACACCAGGCGCAATGCCATTCACGCGCAGTTTTGGCGCACATCCCATCGCCAACATGCGCGTCACATTCTCAAGCGCCATTTTCGACAATGTGTAAGAGAAGTAATCCGGCGTCAGTTGAAAAATCTTGCAGTCGATCATATTCAAAATCCAGCCCGGCCCGTCCACAAGACGCCAGAAGGCTTGGCTGATGATCAAAGGCGTTTCCGCATTCACCCGCATTTGCTCGCGAAAAAATTCAACATTCATCGTACTCAGATTATCACGCTCAAACACCGATGCCGAATTCACCAATCCCGTCAGATGAGGCAACGCCGCATGGGCTTCATCGACAACCCTCTTACCCGCATCCAAATCTTGCAAGTCCGCTTGCAAAATAACCGCGCGCTGTCCAAGCGCGGTGATCTCCTCGGCCACCGCCTCAACACCGCTCTGTGATTGATAATAATGAAGCGCGAGGTCATATCCCTCGCGCGCAAATCTCAGCGCTAAGGCGCTGCCCAGCCGCTTCCCGGCACCCGTGACAAACACGGCCTTGGTATCGTTCATAAATTTACCCCCCATACGGGAAATAATTCAATGGATTGAATTTGCCAACAGGAACTTACAAAGACGCCCCTTATTGCTGCCTCTCAAAAACATCACTTTCCGCAAGCGATGCGGGGCAGGGAAAACTGTAATAATCGCTGTTCAGGGCTTAGGCGTATCATGCGGCCCCCTGACCGGGTTGTGGCTGTGTGGTCAATCGGATACTGGCCGGACCAAACGGTGTTTCGATGGCCACTTCCGCATCCCCGTCTTCAGGACGCGCACCCGATTCAAGCACAGCTTTTTCAACGGCTTGACGGCCCTCATCCGATTGCAGGAACATCATAACGAACTGCTGGCGCTGACGCTCAAAAATCTCATCAATCCGCATCAGGCGCTGCGTAACCGCACCGCGCAAACGGGTGAGCAGATCATCAAACAGCGCGAAAGACTCGGTCTTGTATTCGTTGAGAGGGTCTTTCTGCGCATACCCACGCAGACCCACGACCTGACGCAAATGCTCCAGCTGGATCAGGTGACTGCGCCATTCATCATCGATGGCGCGCAGGATCAACTCTTTCTCCGCCGCCCGCATCCGCTCCGCACCGATGGCGGTGGCCTTCTCGGTCGCGACGCGATCGGACTCGGCATACAGCCACTCACGGATTTCATCATCCGCCACGCCTTCGCGATCCGCTTGCTCCTTAACGGGCAACTGCTCGCCGAAAATATTGGTCAACTCGTTGGAAAGACCCTCAACATCCCATTGATCGGAATAGCTGCGCGGCGGCATGTGACGTGCCACAAGATCATCGATCAGCGAGTGACGCATATCGGTGGCGGTTTCCTGAACGTCATCCGCTTCCATCACCTCAAGCCGCTGCTCAAAGATCGCTTTGCGCTGGTCGTTCATCACGTCATCGTACTTGAGGACGTTCTTACGAATATCGAAGTTACGCGCCTCAACCTTGCCTTGCGCGCGCTCAATAGCCTTGTTCACCCACGGGTGGATGATCGACTCGCCGTCTTGCAGGCCGAGTTTGCGCAGCATCGTGTCCATGCGCTCAGAACCGAAGATGCGCATCAGGTCATCTTCAAGCGAGAGGTAGAATTTCGAGCGGCCCGGATCACCCTGACGGCCCGAACGGCCCCGCAGCTGATTATCGATCCGACGACTTTCGTGGCGTTCTGTGCCGATGATATAAAGACCGCCCGCCGCCAGTGCGGTTTGCTTGAGCGTTTCGATCTGCTCGTTGATCTCTTTCTCACGCGCGTCCCGCTCATCGCCTTCGGGCATATCGCCCAGCTCATGCAGGATACGCATGTCGGCGTTACCGCCCAGCTTAATATCCGTACCGCGACCCGCCATATTGGTGGCGATGGTGATCGCACCGGGGACGCCGGCCTGCGCCACGATCTGCGCTTCCTGCTCGTGATAACGGGCATTGAGAACCGCGAACACCTTCTCCGACGGCGTACCGGAATCGCCGTCGTAGAGCGGCTTGAACACATCCGGGTCAGAGTAATCCTTCAGGCGGTAGCCCTTCTCCAGCAGCATTTGTGCGAGCAGTTCGGATTTCTCAATGGAGGTCGTACCAACCAGCGTCGGCTGGCCCTTCTGGCGCGCAACCTCAATCTCATCGGCAATCGCACCGTATTTCTCACGGGCGCTGCGATAGACCTCGTCATCCTCATCGATCCGCGAGATCGGAATATTCGTCGGGATCGCCACAACATCAAGGCCGTAGATTTCCATGAACTCGTCCGCTTCGGTCAGGGCCGTGCCGGTCATGCCGGACAAGCGCTTATAAAGGCGGAAATAGTTCTGATAGGTGATCGACGCGAGGGTCTGGTTCTCCGGCTGGATCGCGACACCCTCTTTGGCCTCAATAGCCTGGTGCAAACCTTCCGAGAGACGGCGTCCATCCATCGCACGGCCCGTGAACTCGTCGATGAGCATCACGGAGTTGTTCTGGATCATATAATCACGGTCACGCAGGAACAGCTTATGTGCCCGCAGCGCCTGATTGACATGGTGCACGACCGAGACGTTTTGCGGGTCGTACAACTGACCGCTCTCAACAATACCACGCTCAGTCAGCGTCTTCTCGATCAGCTCGTTACCGTCTTCGGTCAGGGTCGCGGTGCGCTGTTTCTCGTCAACCTCGTAGTGCTCTTCGCCGAGGATCGGGATCACTTCGTTGATGGCCTGATACATCGCGCTGGAATCCTCGGCAGGGCCGGAGATGATAAGCGGCGTGCGCGCCTCATCCACAAGAATCGAGTCAACCTCATCGACAATCGCGTAGGAATGGCCGCGCTGGACCATCTGATCGATGGAATACTTCATATTATCGCGCAGATAATCAAAGCCCATCTCATTATTCGTGCCGTAGGTAATGTCCGCCGCATAGGCTTCGCGGCGCATCTCGTCATCCATACCGCTCAGGATCGACGACACAGACATGCCAAGGGCGTTATAAACCGGTGCCATCCACTCGGCGTCACGCTTGGCCAGATAGTCGTTGACGGTCACAACATGCACGCCCTCGCCCATCAGCGCGTTCAGATACGCGGGCAGCGTCGCGACAAGCGTTTTACCCTCACCCGTCTTCATCTCGGCAATCCGGCCATCGTGCAGGATGTAACCGCCCAACAATTGCACATCGAAAGGCCGCAGACCCAGCGCACGCTTCGCCGCCTCACGCACGGCGGCAAAGGCTTCCGGCATCAGCGCATCAAGCGTTTCACCCTTCGCGATCCGCTCTTTGAATTCATCGGTCTTGGCGAGCAGCGCATCGTTCGATAATGCCGCAAAATCCCCCTCCAGCGCATTCGCACCAAGAGCCACTTTCATTGCCGCCTTGACCTTGCGGTCATTTGCGGTGCCGAAGACTTTCTTCGCGATATTGCCGAGTCCAAGCATTTTAAGCTGTCGCCTTTCAAACGGGTCGTCGCCCGCACGGTCACATTGATTTCGCGCCACCCATCACATGAGGGCACAAAGATTCTCTTCACATCACCATCTAAGGCTGTAACGGGCTAAAAACAGCCCCGTTCCGGTGTTTGTGAAGCTGTCGGAGACTTAAGCAGCGACCAAGGCGATGTCAATGTCACCCCATAATCGTGAGGATACCGCGCCCCGCAAACGCGCCGATAAAAAATCCCCCCGAATTGACCTTCAGGGGGATTTTTGCATCACTCTATGGCGATATCTGCACTTGGAACGTGACCGATCCCTCGGCCCCTGGGGGGAATGTTCCCGGACAGGACCACTCAATCGGGCCACTATACCCCGGCACATTGGTCACAGGCGCGACCAAGCTATACGTCACACCCGGCACCACGGTCACCGGAGTCGGGATGCTGCTGCTCAGCGCGGTATACGCGGGTATCGTTTCAAAAACCGACAGCTGCGTGGCCGGATTTGCCCCCGGATTGCTCAGAATGATCCGATATTCCAGAACATCGCCCTGATCGCTCACATTGACCGCATCATCGTTGCGCAACAATGTCACCCGCGATGTGCCCGTAAAGGCCGTACTCGCCACCAACCCATACGCCATAGACGCGGAGCCGCTGACACTGGGCGACGCTTGCGTGCGCACGATCAGGCAAAGCGATTGCCCCGCCGTCACCGCGAATGACGCATTAATGGCCGTATCCGCCGCGCCATCGCAATTGGTATCCGCAAACAGTCCAAGGCACCATTATGCGCCGTGCCGCCGCCCGCGCCATTGTCCTCAAACAACCGGCCTGACAGCGTCTGGGCACCCGCGTTAAACGTCACAGCATAATCCTCAACCTCCCCGTCCGGCGCAAAACCATCGGGGATGTCCGCTTCATCGAGGGTGTAAAGATAAAATTCCTGCGACAGCTCAGAGTTTGACGGACTGGTATCCGATGTGGGGTTCGCTGTGCTGGCGACAACCGCTCTGGGGCGCAGATCGACCCCACCCATCGACACGGTGGGATAGGTTGAGGCACCGCCTGAACCATTGGTGGTTCTGGTCGAAGCCCAGTTGTCCCCTCGTGTGTTGTTTGTCGCGGAGGTATGGTCACGCTCGAACGAGATGACAGCCATGATTGTTCGTGAAATCCCGCTGGGCGCCGTGTAGTTCAACGATGGCACGCCACCCGTACCCGCCCCGGAAGCCGATGCCGTGCTGAATGCATCGAGCTGATTGACCGAGGTCGTTGTACACTGCGCCACCGGGGTTACGGGTGCGATATTCGTCGTAACTGTTGCTGCGATTGCGACACTCACACCAACGAAACTGGCGGCAAGTCCCCCCGCAACAGCGGCTTTTCTTCCCCAAGCCTGATTATCGCCACTGCTTTTGGCACTCCGCTCACCGGAACCGCGCCACTGCAAGGCAGCACGAAATTTGCTGAGCTGAGAACGAAAGTGCGAAGATTTGATCGGGGCACCGGGCATTGAAAAACTCACCCGAAATGCATCCCTCTGATACCTGAACAACTTGTTACCATTAACTACGGCGGATAAAAAATTAATCGCTATACTTTTAAGAGAAAATTAACGTTATTTGTTAAAAAAATAAACTTACATTCGACATTTATTATCGCGATTATTCACGAGTGCAGCGCGTAATGCTTCACTCCGACGCCGCGTCACCACGGCTTTTACCCGCCACCTCCGCCGCCAGTGCCGCGCCCATGAAGCCGTCAAGATCACCGTCCAGCACACCGCCGGAATCCGAGGTTTGATAGTCAGTACGCAAGTCTTTCACCATCTGATATGGTGCCAGAACATACGAGCGGATCTGATGTCCCCAACCGTTGTCAGACTGCTCGGCCCGCTGCGCATTGGCCGCTTCCTCACGATCGCGCAGTTCTTTTTCATACAAACGCGCCCGTAACATTTTCATCGCGATATCGCGGTTCTGGTGTTGCGATTTCTCGGACGAAGTCACGACGATTCCACTGGGCGCGTGCGTGATGCGCACTGCCGAATCAGTGGTGTTAACATGTTGTCCGCCCGCGCCGGAGGAACGGTAAGTGTCGATGCGGATGTCTTTGTCCTGAATATCAATCTCGATCGTATCATCAATCACAGGGGTCACCTGCACCGATGAAAACGATGTGTGCCGCCGCGCCTGACTATCGAAGGGCGAAATCCGAACCAGCCGATGCACCCCGGACTCCGTCTTGAGCCAGCCGAAAACATTCTCGCCCTTGATCTGATAGGTGACCGATTTGATCCCCGCTTCATCCCCGGCTGAATATTCCATCATCTCGACTTTGAACCCGCGTCCTTCAGCCCAACGCGTATACATCCGTGACAGCATTGACGCCCAGTCGCAGGACTCCGTCCCGCCCGCGCCTGAATTGATCTCGATAAACGCATCCGAGCCATCCATTTCGCCGGACAGCAAGGCTTCCAGCTCGGCTTTCTCCGAGTCCGCCTTCACCTTGGCCAGCGCGGCCTCCGCCTCGGCGATAATCGCATCATCGCCTTCCGCCTCGCCCATCTCGATCAGTTCGACATTGTCGCTGAGGCCCGCTTCAAGCGCCTTGTACCGATCCACCGCATCCGCAAGCTGCTGGCGTTCGCGCATCACTTTCTGCGCATTCTCAGGATTGTCCCAAAGCGTCGGATCTTCCGCCCGCGCGTCGAATTCTTCCAGCCGCGCGGCAGCCGTGTCCCAGTCCAGCCGACGACGCAGCAGGGCAAGGCTTTCGTTGATGGCGGCAACAATGGTTTGTGTCTCGGCGCGCATGGGAACTCACAGGATCACGGATAGAGAACGAAGGGTGTAACGGGCGCAAGCCCGTCAGTAAAGCCCACCGCCACCTTGAATACCTTGCGCCGAATTGCCAACACTCGAAGCGGGATTGTTGTTATTGGCGACAGGCCGCTGCCCGAAGGGCTGCTGTTGGGGTTGAGACGGCGCAAATTGCGGCTGTCGGTAAACAACGCCGGGCGAAGGCTCAACAATAATCGCCGGATCTTGCGATACGATCATCTGACCATTGGCGTCAAACCGGATCAACGGCTCATTACCGCTCGGAACAGGCTGCGTGGAGACCGTGCCATTGCCACGCGGCAAGGCCGCAACACCGCTCTGATTGGGGTTATACGGCGCATTGGCCGCAGGCTGCTGATAAGCTTGCAGATTGCCGCCGAATGGTGAACTACCCAGCATATCGGGCTGCAAAGCGGAGCCGACACCCTGCCCTCCGGCTGAATAATCCGTCAGATATCCGCCGCCGCCAACTTCAGCACCGGAAGTATAACTTGGTTCGGTTCCAACCCGGAATGCCTCCCAAATCACGTTTTTCCCGAACACCTCATCGCCAACACGATCACCCGTGTTGCGGTCAATCTTCACCAGCGAAACACCTTCCGGCGCTTCAAACTTGCGCGGCGTCCGGTCTGCCATCGCCTCATGCATGAATTGCTCGAATACAGGCCCGCAAATCGCACCACCCGATGCCTTCTTGCCTAAGGATTCCGGCGTATCGAAGCCGATGAAGCACCCGAACACCAGATCGGGCGTAAAGCCCACAAACCACGCATCCCGCGCATCATTGGTGGTTCCGGTCTTACCGCCAACCGGGAATCCGAGGCGTTGCAGCTTGGTAGCCGTGCCCCGCAGAACAACGCCCTCCATCAGGGAAACCGTTTGATAGGCCGTGACAGGATCAATCACCTGTATCGGCTCAATCGCACCGGGGGGCAGCATCCAATCGGCATTGACGACAACATCGTCACCACGGTCATCTTTCAAACTCTCAACAAAACGCGGCGCAACATGTTTGCCGCCGTTCACAAACATCGAATAGGCAGTCGCCATGCGCAGCAGCGTCGTCTCACCCGCACCAAGCGAATAAGAAATCAGCGGCGGCATACGGTCATACACACCAAACCGGCGCGCGTAGTCCGAGATCACATCCATGCCCACATCCTGCGCCACACGCACGGTGATGAGGTTACGCGATTTTTCCAGCCCGATGCGCAGCGGGATGGGACCATAAAATTCGTTGCTGTAGTTCTTGGGCTGCCACAGCCCTTCCCCATTGCCCTGATCAACAGTCACGGGCGCATCCAGAACGATGGACGCGGGCGTGTAGCCATTATCCATTGCCGCAGCGTAGACAATCGGTTTGAACGCTGATCCCGGTTGCCGCTTTGCCTGCGTTGCGCGGTTGAACTTGCTCTGCTGAACACTGATACCGCCATGCATTGCGAGCACACGGCCACTATCAGGTTCCATCGCAACCACCGCGCCATTGGCTTCGGGCATCTGACGCAAGCCCCATACGGTTTGTGCGGGATCATCCAGCGAAGAAAGCGGCACCGTCTCAACATCCCCGCCCTTGGCCTTCTTACCCGGCGTGACGTAGATGACATCTCCCCGCGTCAGCACATGACTGATCTTCTTAACCTCGGGGCCGCGCTCTCCGGTTTCAGAGACAAAGCGCGCCCATTTCACCGCATCAAGCGTCATCTTGATTGCTTTCTCACGGCCCTCAACCCCGACAAGCGCTTCACCTTTATCATCCCGCACATTCAGAACAACGCCAAGCTGCCAATCGCCCAGGTCTTTGGGATAATCATTTTTCGACAGCTCATCACGCCACTCACCGTCCGCATCAACGGTGCCCATCGGCCCGCGATACCCCTTGCGTTTCGAGTATATGTGAAGCCCCTCGCGCAGCGCACGCGCGGCATAGCTTTGCAATTCCCGGTCAAGCGTCGTCCGGATTTGCAAACCACCGCCGTAAAGGTCCGCATCTGCGGCCTCTTTCGCCTTATCCTCACCGTTCAGCAAAGCCTCGTTTTCGTAATAATCCAACATCATCGAACGCACTTCTTCGATCATGTAAGCTGAGTCGAAATCGTAGCTTTCCTCACGCCGCGTCTCATCATTCAGGCGCGTCTCAAGGTCTTTGCTCAGCGCCAGTTCGGTGTCGCCTTCGCTCAGATGACCGTTATCAAGCATCTCGCCCAGCACGTAATTCCGCCGCGCAAGCGCGGCTTTGGCATTGCGTTCGGGATGCAACGCGGATGGCGCTTTGGGCAGGGCGGCCAGATAGGCGGCCTCTTCCGGCGACAGATATTCCAACGCCTTGCCAAAATACGTCTGCGAGGCCGCGCCAACACCATAAGAGCGCGCGCCGAGATAAATCTGGTTCAGGTAAATCTCAAGAATACGGTCTTTGCTCAGCTCCCCTTCGATCTGAACCGCCAGCACAGCCTCGCGCACTTTACGGCTGATGCTGCGTTCATTGGTCAACAGCATGTTTTTCACGACCTGCTGCGTGATCGTGGACGCGCCGCTCATCCGCCCGCCGTTGCGCAACGCCTTCACATTGCGCACCATCGCTTTAGCGATGCCGACCGGATCAATACCGCTATGGTCGTAGAAATTCTTGTCTTCAGCGCTGATAAAGGCGTTCTTCACCAGATCGGGGATTTCTTCAATCGCCACAAAATCCCTGCGTTCACGCGCAAACCGGGCGATAATCGCCCCATCATCATCCAACACCAGTGACGACTGAGGCGGCTTGTAATCCGCAAGCTGTTCATAATCGGGCAGGTCGCGCCCGTAATACCAAACCGCCCCGACCACGATGACCGCGCTCGCTAAGAACAGCAAGGCAAATGCACTAAACAAGGTGCCGATGAAGCGAACGATCATGACATAGTCCTGACGCTGGTATTGATGACTTACATGGCTAACGATAACCGTGGCACAATGGTGGCAGTGGCTGCACTTTGGATACACCTGTCACATGGCGACAACAAGGGTCAGCGGGACGCAAAATCTCTCGCAAACCGCTCCACGCGCCACGCATCGATGGCCTCTTTCAACGCCGCAGCCGTGGTTCTGCGCCATTTAGGCGAGGTCAGCCTTTTCAGATCCGCCGCATTAGACATGAAACCCAGTTCCAACAAAATCGACGGCATGTCGGGCGCTTTGAGCACGTGGAAGCTGTTATGCCGCACGAAATTACGCTTCAACGGCGTCACCTCGGCCAACGAGCCGCGCACTAGCTCCGCAAAACGGCGCGAGCCGATTTGCGTTTCACGCCGCGACAAGTCCAGCAGAACCCGCACAACATCCTCACGCTCACCGTCCAGATCAATCCCGGCAACCTTGCCTTCGCGTTTGTTGACGAACTTCTCGGTTGACCGGATTGAGGCCTCTTCGGACAACATGTAAGTGCCCGCCCCGCCAACGCTGGGATCATCAAACCAATCCGCATGGATCGAGATAAACAGATCAGCGCGCTTGTCCCGCGCGAAAGACACACGATCAGGCAACGCAACAAACGTATCTGTGGTTCGGGTAGCGAAACTCACGTAATTCGGATCGGACTGCAAAAGCTCCAGCAGCGTGTTTGTAAACGCCAGCACCAGATCGGCTTCGCGGTGCTTCACATGCTCGCCCGTCCCCGGATCATGACCGCCGTGGCCGGGGTCAATGACAATGCGAAGCGGTCGGCGGCGTGGGGTCTCAGGAACCGCCTTGTTCAGCCGCGCCCCCAGCGCCGCCGCCAATGTGTCAATCCCGCTCTCCGGCTCCGTCGGTTCAGGCTTTTCAACAACACGCGGGCTACGCGGCGGTTTGAGCGCGGGTGGCGCAATCTTTGTCGCCAAGGCCAGTGTTTGCAGCTGTTTGGGCGCTTCCGGCTTCTTTGCTTCAGCCTTCGCCTTTGCCTTAGCCTCCGGTGCGGCATCGGGTTTCTGGACAGTGTCGTCTAATCCCGCCAACAACGCGCCCAGCGCATCATATTCAGCGTTACCGGGATCAAATTGCCGCTTGCGAAACGCTTGACGCGTGACTTTGTCCACGGTTGGTGCGGGGCGCGCATTGCCATAGGCAACCGCAGGCTTGCCAATCCGCGAAATTCCCGCTGTGACGGGCTGACTGCGCCCCTCTTTCAACCGGATATCAAGCACATACCCGTTGCCATCCTCGGCGCGCATCGTGTCGAACTGCGCTATCTGAGCCGGTCCGGCGAGTGAGAAGATAACCCGTGAAACCCCCGGCGATATGATGCCAAAGCGGAAATCCTTAACCAAACGGCTTTCCACACGCCCGCTCGGACGCGGGATTTCCCAACCGATCTGCGGCAAATCAATCACCAAACGGTGCGGGTTTTCGAGAATGAACAGCTTGGGCCTGACAGGAATATTGGTCCGCAGCATCATCCGGGTGAAATCGTCGTAGGTTCCAATCCGCACGGCTTGCACGGAGGCGAAAAACGGCGCAGGCGCGTTTGCGACGGCGGCGGGTAACCCGCACAGCACAAATGCCACGAAGAAACACATCGCCCGAATCACTGCGAAACCGCGTGCGAAAGCACCCATTCCACCTGCCCTTATCCTTTGGATACCGTTCTTTACGACGGCATTCTCGCAGACAGCCTTAACACAAACTTCGCCATTGGAAAAAAGCATTTGGTAGTATCTTTCCATGCAAGTATCTTGTAATCGGATATAGCAGCATTGCTGCAACGCTCTTTTCAGGAGTTTCCGGCGTTAGATCGATACAAATGATCTGCCTCACACTTCTGAACGATGTAAAGTATGTCGCGCGGTTCTGGTTAAAAAACCGTTGTCCCGCGCGGATTAGAATGGATGTGACAGCGTTCTGCGCGCCGCCGAGGCGGATTAAACACGCAGCTTTCCGCTGATATTGATTTTGCCGGGCATTGGCTCGGGTAAGTTTGCAGGCAAGGGCCTGATGATTTCCGGATGATCGCATCCGGCTTGGTTGAAACGGTGATCGAGAGCCGACAAAGGTGGCGAACAAGCAGGTGATTTCAAAATTGACCCTCCTTGGTTCCTCCCACGCACTGCGGCTCACGCGCGAAAACGCGCGGCGTTCCGGGCACAGCCCGTTCGCGATCCGGATATTACAGGAAAGGCGGAGGCGCCGTTTGCGCTCCCGCGACCCGGTTGGACTACACGCAGGTTTGACAAACCTGCCATAAGCGAAACCGGGCCGTTCGGCGCAGCAGCGCCGTCCGAATCGAGTAGAGCATGGCTAAAAAGATGCTTATCGACTCGACACATGCGGAGGAAACCCGCGTTGTCGTTATGGACGGTCAAAGGCTTGATGAATTCGACTTCGAGTCGATCAATAAGAAGCAACTTGCAGGGAATATTTACCTTGCAAAAGTGATGCGGGTGGAACCGTCGCTTCAGGCCGCATTCGTGGATTACGGCGGTAACCGCCACGGATTTCTGGCCTTCAGCGAAATTCACCCCGACTATTACCAAATCCCGGCAGCCGAACGCGCCGCCCTCGTCGCCGCACAAGAGCGCAGCGCCGCCCGTTCCGCCGATACCGATGACAATGAGGCGGAGTCCAAACCCCGCCGTGGCGGTCGCGGCGGCTCCTCTCGTGGCGGCAGTTCCCGCTCGGCATCCGGCACCGCAACCCGACCCGCGCGGCGCGGCAGCAAACCGGCTCGCCAGTCCCGTCCCCGCAAACGCACGAAAGAGGGCACATATATCGAGCGCGAGTTCCGCATCAGCGGCGGCGTCCGTGTGCGCCTTATCAACCCCAATGACGTGGTTGATCTCGACTTTCTCGAACGCGAATTCACCATCGGCGGCAACACCCCTGTTCGCGTATTCAAACTGACCCCTGAAGAGACGGGCGCCGCGCCCGAAGTGCCACAGGAACAGTCCGAAACACCGGAAGTCCCGGCAGACGACGATTCCAAACCCACAACGATGCACGCCTCAACCGAGCATCTTGACAGTGTCACCTCTGATGACGATGCGCAGGACGAGCCGGAATCCCTTGGTGGCGGCGACGATTGGGACGATCAACCCGTCCCCCGCGTCCGGATGCGTGATTACAAAATTCAGGATGTCATCAAACGCCGTCAGATCATGCTCATCCAGATCAACAAGGAAGAGCGCGGCAACAAGGGCGCGGCGGTCACCACCTACCTGTCCCTCGCGGGCCGGTACTGCGTGCTGATGCCCAATACCAACAAGGGTGGCGGAATTTCGCGCAAAATCACCAATGTCACCGACCGCAAGCGCCTCAAAGAGATCGCCGCAGAGATGGAGGTACCCAAAGGCATGGGCCTCATCATCCGCACAGCGGGCGCACAGCGCACGGGTGCCGAAGTGATCCGCGACTACGAATACCTGCTGCGCCAATGGGAAGCCGTGCGCAGCCTGACGATGGATTCGTTCGCTCCTGCGGCGATTTATGAGGAAGGCAGCCTCATCAAACGCTCGATCCGCGATCTTTACACCAAAGACATCGACGAAATCTGGGTCGAGGGCGAAGCGGGCTATCGCGAAGCGCATGACTACATGCAGATGCTGATGCCCAGTCACACCAAATATGTGCGCCAATACAAGCAGCAGACCCCGCTGTTCATCAATCATCAGGTCGAAAACCACCTCGCCGCGATGTTCAACCCGACGGTACAACTGAAATCCGGCGGCTACATCGTCATCGGCATCACCGAGGCGCTGGTCGCCGTCGACGTGAACTCAGGCCGTTCGACCCGCGAATCCTCAATCGAGGACACCGCCGTCAAAACCAACCTCGAAGCGGCGGAAGAACTGGCCCGGCAAGTGCGCCTGCGCGACCTCGCGGGCCTGATCGTGATCGACTTCATCGACATGAACGAGCGACGCAACAATGCCGCCGTTGAACGCAAGCTGAAGGACAAACTGTCCAGCGACCGTGCCCGCATCCAAGTGGGCCGCATCTCCTCGTTCGGCCTGCTTGAAATGTCCCGTCAGCGCCTGCGCCCGGGCATGTTGGAGGCGACGACCACGCCTTGCGCCCATTGCCACGGCACGGGCCTCGTACGCTCGGACGACACGATGGCCCTCACCGTATTGCGCGAGATCGAAGAAGAGGCACTGCGCAATATCTACTCGGTCATCAAGGTCGAAGCCCCGGTTTCCGTGGCCAATTTTCTGCACAATCACAAGCGCGACCGCATCGTCAGCATCGAGCAACGCTACGGCATCCGTGTGGTGATCGAGGGCGATATGGCCCGGATCAGCCCCGATTTCGAGCTTGTGAAGATGAAACTCGAAGACGCGCCCGAACAGTTGCGCCCTGCCCCCGCCGCCGTCAGCATGGAAAGCGTCTACGCTGACGAAGACGAGGACAATCAGGACGACATAACAACCGCGCAAACCGCCGAAGAACCGCCCGCGCAGGAAGCCCGCCCGGCAGAACCGACAGAAGAAGAAGGCGGTCGCCGTCGCGGCAAACGCGGTTCAAAACGCAATAACCGCGATGACGAGGCTGATCCGTTGCGCGTTATCGACACGGCTCAGGACGAAGCGGCCCGGGATAAGCCCTTCGACTACGCCGATGATGACAGCAACCGCAGCAATTCCCGGCGCTCCCGTCGCGGGGGCCGTGGCCGTCGCCGCACCAACGAGGCACCGCAACGCGAGTTCGGCGAGGCGGCCGCTTTCGCCATGCTTACCGGACGCGACGCGCTGGACCGCGCCTTGCCGCAGATTTTCCGCGACACTGATGACAAGATTGAAATCGCGTCTCCACCGGCCCGCAAGCCCCGGAAAAAGGCGGCTCCCGAGCCTCAGCCTGAGGTGATCGAGATCGAAGTCGCGCCCATCGAGACACCTGTGGAAACCGTCGCCGTCGAAGAAACGCCGCAAATCCGGGAAGCCGCTCCGGTAGAGGTCGAGGAAGAAGCGATCCAAACAGGCTCCTTCGCCCCGGAAACCAAACCCGAAGAACCCGCCCGCCCCAAACGCAGCGGCTGGTGGTCACGCTAAAGGCGGGTACGATCAGAACGATCGCGTTGTGCGTAATTTCAAAATTACGCACAACGTGACAAAAACCTTGAGAGGGCCATGAACTATCACGCCCTGACCTCGTTCAACCGCAGAATACAGCGAATTTTAAGTTTTTATCGACTATGTTTCACGTGAAACATATGAAGAACACCACCATTTTAAACATCACACATCATTCACCCTCAGCGTGTGTTAACGTTAAAAACAAAATGAATTCAATCCCATAGTCATCCGAAACGCCGCAATGCCGCTCTCACACAAAAAATCATAAACACCATAAAACACCTCAACCGCTGCCCGTTCATCACCACTCCGGCACACAAAAGTGCCCCTGAACACCAAACCCGCCCAAATCACTCTCCCTTAGAGTGAACAGCGATCAAGTTGGGCCACAGAGCGTCAGAATTCACGTGATTCTTGGCGTGAATTCTGACTCAAGGTGATCGACTTTCACTCTAGGGCGATTTGGGGCAGAGCGGATAATACAAACAGGCCATTACATTTCTCACCCTGCCCCGCATCCAGGGCAATCGCTTGAAAAGCCAAACTGTTAAGTCACCTGCTGTGAAGTCGTTTTACAGATTGGAAATTGTCATCGCCGGACTTGTTCCACGCGTGTCCGGCAGTTTTTAATTTTCAAGTGCGTGGTCACTATTATCGGAAAGTGCTTCATATAAAGCTGGCGCATCACATTTACTGAAAAATATTAATTTCAAACCGGAAGTCACCCCGCGACTTGTTCGCGGGGTCCATCGTGCAAGGCGTGTGGACAAATGGATACCGCGATCAAGTCGCAGTAAGACAAGACTTTATAGAATCGGCATACTGCCGGACACTCGTGAACTTGTTCCGACGATCCGGAACAGCAAACACCTCCGGATTGTCGGGGCAAGCCCGACAATCACACGATCCGGAAATCATCCACCACATCGGCAAAGGTGGTGTTCTCGATAATCAGGATTTGTTCCTGCCCGCCAAAATCGGGCACCGCGCCAAAATTCAGTTCCACATGGGCGCCGTTCTGGGTGCCAAAGGTATCGAGCATCT
>CALFAK010000119.1 GCA_937948985.1 uncultured Neomegalonema sp.
TTTCACCGCCGCATAGCTGGCGTCGAGGTCGGTTGAGTGAACCACGGGCAACGGCGCGCGCAACGGGCCGCGCTCGATCCCGCCGCCAATCCCCGCACCCTGAATATCCTTATAATCAGGGCCATAATCGACATAAGACCACCCGAAAGCCTGCGCCATAAACGCTTGGGTTTTCTCTAACTCGTCCGAGTAAAATTCGACGTAGTTCAGCGCGTGATGCGTATCGTCCGCCATGATTATTCCTCCTCCGCTTCAATTCCCATTGATCCCGGCATAGATTTGTTCGTCTTCGCCCCCAGCGTTTTCAGCATCTCAACTTGCCGCAGCACATTGCCCCGCCCGCTGGTCAACTTGTTCAGCGCATCGCCGTGGGCCGAGCGGGCGGCATCAAGCTGTTTACCGACCTTCTCCATATCAGTCGCAAAGCCGACGACCTTGTCATAAATCGCCCCCGCACGGCTGGCGATGTCCTCGGCGTTCGAGTTGCGCCGCTCCACATCCCAAACCACCTTGATCGTGCGCAGTGCCATCATCAATGTGGTTGGCGTGGCAATCATCACCTGTCGCTCCAGCGCGTATTCCGTAAGCCCGTCTTTGGCTTTGATCGCCTCCGACAGCGCGCCTTCGATGGGCACGAACATAATCACATAATCCAGCGAGCCTTGCGTCACCGCCGCGTAGTTCTTATCGCTCAACCCTTTGATATGATTGCGCAACGAGACGATATGCCGATCCAGCGCCGCGGCGTATTCCGCATCCGTCTCCGCATTCACCGCTTGCTCGTAGGCGGTCAGCGAGACTTTGGAGTCGATCACCAACTCCCGTGAACCGGGCAGATTGATCACAACGTCAGGCAGATAGCGCCGCCCGTCCTCGCCAAGGGATAGAGCCTGACGGGTATACTCGCGTCCCTCCTCAAGCCCGGATGTTTCCAGCAACCGCTCAAGGATCGCCTCCCCCCACGTGCCTTGCTTCTTATTGTCCCCGCGCAGCGCTTTGGTCAGGTTTTGCGTCTCCTGAGAAATCAGCGCGCTGCGTTCGGTCAGGGAAGTGATTTCCTGTTTCAGGGCGGCGCGTTCCTTAATCGCATCTTCACGGGCGTTGCGCATTTCGCCCTCGAATTTGCCGAGGTTTTCCTTCAGCGGTCCGACGATCACGCCGAGCCGCTCCTCCGCCGTTTTCTTGAAATCCTCGCCCTGCTCACGCACCACCTGCTGCGCCAGCGCCTTGAATTGCGCGGTCATCTCCTCGCGACCCGATTGAAGCAGGGCCAACTTTTCGTCGGCTGCTTTGCGCTCCTCACGCCCGCGCGCATCCATTGCCGCCAGCTTTTCCGACAGCGCCGTGCGTTCCTCCGCCGCCGTTGCCAGCGCCTTATCCAGTGCGTCTTTGCCCTCGGCCAGAGCATATTCGAGTTCCAGTTTCCGCTCTGACGCACCCTTCAGTTCAGCGTCCAGCGCACTGATCCGCGCCGCATTCATCTCACCCTTGCCGCGCCATTCCTCTACCGCCATACGCAGTTTTCCGACGCTGCGGGCAAAGTAAACCGCCGCGATCACCGCCAACAGCGCGATCAACGCGAGTGCGGCGACAATCGCCTCAGCATTCTCCTGCAAACCGCTCATGCCGTGCCCGCCTTCGCTGGTTCATCAGTCAGCCCGCGCAACGCCGCCAGCAGCGCCGCGTCCCCCGACTCATCGCCCGCATCGCGCAGTAAAGCGGGCAGCGTATCCGCCGCAAACCCGCGCAGGGCAGGGGCTGCCGACCCCGCATCCGCCTCGATCACCCGCGCCGCCGCCCGCATCGCCTCCGCCATATCAGGCTCGGCAGTCTTTGCCGCCATTTCCAACGCATGAACGCCGCGCAATTCGACCGCCTTCCCAGTCACCGCCTTCATATCGGCGGCCATATAATCGGCCAGCACTTCCGCATTGGCATCCAGCCGCACGACCCCGATCACCGGACCATCGGGCCGCGCGTTCAGCCCCGACAACCCCTCCAACCGATCCGCCGCTTCGCGCAAAACCCCCTCGGCACTGAGCAGCTTTTCCGATTGCGCAGGGGACAGCGGCTCATCGCGCAGCCGCACATATTGCGTTGCCGTCGTCGCCACCAGCGGCAATTCGCGCGTCAGCGTGCGGTTCAGTTCAGGCCGTAGCGCGGGTTCGAGCGCGAGCCGTCGCTCCAGCTTTCGCGTCACCCGCACCAATCGGTCGAGCGGACGATACATCGTCGCCTCCCGCCCCACGCCCCGCCGCGCCTGCATCAACTGCTCGCGCGCATCGCCGACCAGCCCGCCCAGCGGCTCCAGCGCAAATGCCTCCAACGCCCGCGCTTCCTCGTCCGGCACATCGGGCGGCTTGCGGTTATGCCATGCGCTGAACAGCGTTTCCGCCCCCACATACAGAACCAGCACCTCCATTGCGGACATCCCGATCCCCAGCAACCCCGCCAGCAAAGCCGCCACGACAACCGCCGCCGCCAGCAACCCCAGCCGGATCATCGCCGCGCGTGGCAAAGTTCGCGCCCACAGCTTGTGAAACGTCTCCGGTGTCGGCTTCCTCATCCGCCCCAATCCCCCAGCGCCATTTGCGTCAGCGTCAACGCGGCCACGGCGGCGGTGTCAGCGCGCAGGATACGCGGGCCAAGCGTCACCGCCCGCGTCTGCGGCAACCCGCGCAGATACGCCGCTTCCTCCGGCGAGAACCCGCCCTCCGGTCCGATCAGCACTGCCGCCCCCGTACCGCGCGGCACATCGGTCAGCATCTCAGGCAGCGGTGCGGCATCGCGCGACTCGTCACAGAAAATCAGCAACCGCCTCTCCGGCCAGTCACGCAAAGCCGTCTCCAGCGGTGCCGGGTCGATCAAGTCGGGTACAGACACCGCGCCGCATTGCTCCGCCGCCTCAACCATATGCGCGCGCAAGCGGTCAAGGTTCAGCCGCTCGGAATTCGTATAGCGCGTGATGACAGGCCGCACGCTGGCACAGCCCAACTCGCAGGCTTTTTCAACGATAAACTCGGTGCGCGCCTTCTTGATCGGGGCGAACAACAGATGAATATCCGGCAGCACAGTCTGTTCGCGCAGCAGTGTCTTACAGGTCAGCTCTGCCGCCTTGCGATGGGCATTTGACAGGACAACCCGCCACCCGCCTTCGCGTCCGTTGAACACCTCAACCGCCGCCCCTTCCGACAGGCGCATGACGTTGACCAGGTAATTCGACGGCCCCCGGTCCAGCGCCAATACCGCGCCCTCATGCAGGGGCGCGTCAATATAAAGCCTGATTTTTGGTTTCGCTTCGCTCATAATGGCCTTTCTGCACCGAACGGGGAGAAATGTCATGGCTGGCAATGCAGGTTTTGCCGATACCAAAGTTGCCGACGCCGTCACGAACAGTTGGGTCGATACCAAAGCCCCGCAAAGCTGGCGTCCCTACCTTCGGATGATGCGCGCAGACAGGCCGATTGGCTGGTGGTTGTTGTTGCTGCCCTGCTGGCAGTCGCTCGCGCTGGCGGGCGTGACGACCGGGTTTCGCTGGTCCGACCTCTGGCTTGCCGCCGCTTTCCTGATCGGGGCCGTCGCCATGCGCGGGGCGGGTTGTTGCCTCAATGACATCGTTGACCACCGGATCGACGCCAAGGTCGAGCGCACCCGCTCTCGGCCAATCCCGTCGGGCGCTGTCACCGTAACGCAAGCCGCCATTTGCACGGGCGCGCTTTGCCTGATCGGCCTCGCCGTTCTGCTGACCATGAACACCACCGCCATCGCCGTGGCCTTCGCCTCGCTGATCTTCGTGGTGATCTATCCGTTCATGAAGCGCGTGACGTATTGGCCCCAGCTTTTCCTGGGCTTTGCCTTTAATTGGGGGGCGCTGGTGGCCTGGGCGGCGCATACCGGATCGCTCGGCTGGCCCGCGTTCTGGCTCTATATCGGCGGCATTTGCTGGACCATCGGCTATGACACGATTTACGCCCATCAGGACCGGGAGGACGACATTGCCATCGGAGTCAAATCCACAGCCCTGCGCTTCGGAACCCGCACACGCGCGTGGTTGACAGGCTTTTACGCTGCCGCCGTAGTCCTCGCCGGAGCGGCCATGCTCACCGCCGGATTGCCGCCCCTCGCCCTTATCGCGCTGACGCCCTACGCTCTGCACCTCGCATGGCAACTTCGCGCGCTCGACATTGACGACGGCGCACAATGCTTGCGGCTGTTCCGCGCCAACCGTGACGCGGGGCTACTTCTGGTTGCCGGGATTCTCGTTAGCGGCGCGATCAGACTCTGACTCCGCCAGCGCGTGCCGCTTGATGCGCTGGACGAACATCCAAACCAGCCCCACAATCGGCAGCACCAGCAGTGCCTTGGCCAATGTTGGTGACATGCCCAAGCCCTTCGCCAGCGGCCCGAAAAGCAAGGCGGCCAGACTGACCGCATAATAGCTGATCGCCACGACAGAAAGCCCCTCGACCGTCTCTTGCAAGCGCAATTGCCGTGCGCTGCGCTCATTCATAGAAGCAAGAACGGCGCGGTTTTGCTCCTCCAGCATCACATCGATTCGTGTGCGTAGCAGATGCGCGGCCCGCCCCGCCCGCTCGGACAAGCTCTCCAACCGCGCCCGTGTCGCCTCGCAACTGCGCATCGCCGGATCATAGCGCCGCATCATGAAGCCCTTGAGGTTGATTTGCCCGCTCAACGGCGTCGCTGACAGCACTTCAATCCGCCGCCAAACAATCGTCGCATAGGCCCGCGAAGCGTCCAGCCGATAGGCGTTTTCCGAGGTGATCGTTTCGATTTCTGCTGATAATTCAGTGATTTGATCCAACATCACCCTTTCGGACGACATGCTGCTTTCCCCCACCGCCGCCGTAATCCGCGCCAGCGCCGCGTCAATCTCGTTCAGCTTCGGCCAGACCCCGCGCGCGGCGGGCAGGGCGATCATCGACAGCGCGCGATATGTCTCCACCTCAACCAAACGCTGGACAATCCGGCCCAGCGATGCGGGTTCAAAATCCGGTACGCTGCGCACGGCGAACCGCATGAACCCGTCCTCATGCAGCCTGAAATCCCCCCAGAATCGGGCCTGATCCTCAAAAAAGCCGCCGCCCACGAGGCTTTGGTCGCTGAAATGCGGTTTCAGATGCGCGGGCAGGGCGGGCGGGCCGAGATCATCCGCGCTTTCGCCATGAATATGCACCGCCGCCAACACATTCCCGTCGATCCCCTCAAGCCATCCTTCCGGCAGCAGGTTGATGGCTGGGTCGGAAAACGGTTCATGTGCCGGACTGGCCGGACCCGCGAGCACGGTCAGCGCGATAAACTCCGTATGCCACTCCCATTTCAGCCGGAACCGGCCCAGATCGAGCAAAATTTGCGGCGTGTTTTCCGCCGGATGCAGCGCTCCGAAGCGGTCACACAGTGCGATCAGATGCTTCTGCACCGCCGCCCTCTTATCCGGACCGCAGGCAAACGCGACATGCGAGACGCGGAATGGCATCTTCACCAGTGCGAAGGGCCGCGCGTGAAGCTCGTTTGCGAGCCGGATCCGGTCGGCATGGTTCGTCAGTTTATATCGCATCGGCGCTCCTATAGCCTGCCAGATAGCACACAACAGGGTTACTGCAAGATAACCACATACATTGAACGTGCATTGCGACAGGGCACAATTACGCGCCTTCCGCCTGCCTCACAGGGGAATTAAGCCTTGGACCAAACGATGAAAAAACATCACGGTTCCGGCGGTTGAGCCAAGCTGTAAAGTGCGAGCGCATGGCAGTTTTGCAGCAATTCATCAACCGGATGCTTGCCACGCGCTCTGAAACCGGGCGGTCTGCCGGGGCGCAGCGTCCGTGTGCGCGGTGTGCGCAGCAGCCCCGCTTTCCGGCGCGCCCGCCACCGGGCCAGCCGTTTCGCCTGTTGCGGCAAAGTCTCCAGCGCCCGCTGCATCGCCAGCAAACGGCGGCATAAACGCCCCGCATCGACCGGATCATCCGGCGATGGCGCGCTTGGCGTGGAATAAACCGGATCGTAACCGTCGAAAAACGAGATACGCGGCCCGTATCCGGGCGCGGTTTTCAGCTTGGGAAAGCCAACCCGTTGCAATGGCTCGATCAGCGCAAAACAGGGGATTTCCGCCCCGTTTCCACGCTTGATCGCCCCCGCAACAGGGGCCGTACGCGCGGGGCCGGGCGCAATGCTCAGCCCCCGCGCCTCAATCACCACCATCCGCCGCAAAGCCGATTCGGCGGGGCGGAGAATGCCCAGCGCCGCCACGTGCAGATATCGGGGCAAATGCGGCACAATCCCGCCCTTCACCAGCCCGACCATGCGGAACAACAACGTCAGAATGCGCAGCAATGCTTGTGTGTTACGCTCCCTCGCCGCCGCCCAGTCCATCCGCTTATATACCTTTTATGTTCCTATTGATGTGATCAATAACAGAACAAAATAGGTTGTGTCAAGTGCTGTGTTGATGATATACACGTGCCGGTACGGCATCAATCAATGCCAGTGGGAGAATAAAGTGACCGCCCCTTTTAACGCCGCCGTAAAATGCCATGCAAAGCCACCCCGGCATCCGTGATGCAACCCGCGCGGACCTGCCCGGCATCATCGCGTTGCTTGCCGATGATGATCTCGGTCGGGGCCGTGAAAATCCGTCGGTCCCGCCGGATGCCCGCTACATCGCGGCCTTCGATGCGGTTCTGAGCGATCCGAATCAATGCCAGATCGTTGTGGCAGATGGCAGCCGCATAATCGGCACGATGCAGCTCACCTTCATCCCCGGCCTCTCACGCCTCGGCGCATGGCGGGCACAGATTGAGGCGGTCCGCATCGCCCGCGATCATCGCGGCACGGGCCTTGGCGCGCGATTGTTCGATTTCGCGATGGGGCGCGCCCGCGAACGCGGCTGCACGCTCATCCAACTCACCACCGACAAAAGCCGCCCCGACGCCCACCGTTTTTATGACCGCCTCGGTTTCGAGGCGTCGCATATCGGGTATAAACTGGCGTTATGAAGCGATTTCAAGCGAAGGCGATATACGCCGCGACCCCGAAACCGTGCCAAAACAAAAACTCACCGCCGCGCGAACAGCTTTTCGACCTCGGCCATCGTCAGCGTGATCGAGGTGGGCCGTCCGTGGTTGCAGGTTCCCGAATTCGGCGTCGCCTCCATTTCCCGCAGCAGGGCGTCCATCTCGGCGTGGTTCAGCCGGCGCCCCGCGCGGACCGAGCCGTGGCAGGCCATCGTCGCGCATAAGTGCCGCAAGCGGTCATCCACTGCATTCGCATCGGCCAGCGTCTCGGCGTTTTCGGCCAAATCCCGCACCAGCCCTTGCGCATCCACCTCGCCCAGCACGGCGGGCGTCTCGCGCACACAGACCGCGTCGGTCCCGAACGCCTCAATCACCAGCCCGAATCCGGCCAGCAGTTCCGCATGAGCCAGCAACCCGTCCGCCTCACCGGGGGGCAGTTCGACAATCTCCGGGATCAGCAGACCTTGCGTCGCAATCCCCTGCGCCAGTGCGGTTTTCATCCGCTCATAGACCAACCGCTCATGCGCCGCGTGTTGATCCACCAGCACGATGCCGTCGGCGTTTTGCGCGACGATATATGTCTCATGCAGCTGCGCCCGCGCCACGCCCAGTGGCAGGTCAACGGCCTCCGTCTCAGGCGCCGCCGCCCGCTCCGGCGCGGCCCAGCCGCCCAAATCCATCCCCGCTTGCGCGCCGCCCGTCGGCCCCTGCCAAGCCGTCGCCGCCTCCGCCAAGCCCTGCGGCACCCGCTGCGGCGGGCGCGATGGCATCTGATATCGCACGTCTTCGCGCACCACCACAGGCGCGCCCAGCGACCCCACATCTGTTAGCACCGTCCCCCGATGCCCCGCTTCGGCCAGCGCCGCCCGCAGCGCGCCGACCACCAGCCCGCGCACAGCGCCGGGATCACGGAACCGCACCTCTGTCTTGGCCGGATGCACATTCACATCCACCAGTTGCGGGTCCAGATCCAGCCACAGCGCCAGCGCCGGATGCCGCCCGCGCGGAACCACATCCGCATAGGCCCCCCGCGCCGCCCCCACCAGCATCCGGTCGCGCACGGGCCGCCCGTTCACAAACAAATGCTGCGCCAGCGCGGTCGCCCTGTGATCCGTCGGCGGCGAGGCATAGCCCGTCAGGTGCAGGCCGTCGCGCTCCGCATCAATCGCAATCGCCGCATCCGCAAACCCGCGCCCCATCGCTTTGACCAGCCGCGCCCGCCGGACATCGAACAGGTCGCCCGTCTCCGCCCGCGCCTCGAACACCGTGCGATCCCCGCTCGTCAGCGAGAAGCCCACCATCGGATGCGCCATCGCAAGCCGCCGCACCACCTCCGCAATCGCGCCCGTCTCGGCCCGTTCAGATTTCAGGAATTTCAGCCGTGCGGGGGTGGCAAAGAACAGATCACGCAACTCGGCCACCGTCCCCGCGCCAAGCGCCGCAGGTTCAGGCGCGCCCACGTGCCCCGCCTCCACCGCAATCCGCCAGGCCTCAGCCGCCCCCGCCGCCCGCGAGGTCAACGATAACCGCGCCACCGAGCCAATCGACGGCAACGCCTCGCCGCGAAAGCCGAAGCTGCGAATATCCAGCAAATCCGCCCCGTCCGTCTTCGAGGTCGCATGACGCTCCAACGCGAGGCGCAAATCCTCCGGCCCCATCCCATGCCCGTCATCGGCCACCCGGATCAGCGTCCGCCCCCCGTCGCGAATGGCAATGTCTACACGCGTAGCCCCCGCATCGAGCGCATTCTCCACCAACTCCTTAACCGCCGCCGCCGGACGCTCAATCACCTCCCCCGCAGCGATGCGGTTGATAACAGC
>CALFAK010000120.1 GCA_937948985.1 uncultured Neomegalonema sp.
GCAAAGGGCAAAATCGCCATAGACAGCACCACCACCAACAGCGGCCAAAACACCATGTTCAGCCAATCCGGCCAATGCCATTGCGTCGCCGCCGTCAGCATCAGGGGCACCACAACGTGCCCGACAATCACGATGGTGATCCAGGGATGCATGTCATCGGCACGGTGGTGGTGAAACTCCAACCCGCACTGCGCGCAGACATCGTTCACGGAGAGATAGCCGCTGAACATCGTCTTCTCGCCGCATTGGGGACAGTGCCGCCGCACCCCTTTTTTCAGGGCCGTCGATAAATCACGTTCATCTTTACCGGACATACCCGCCCCCACTTTACACCAGCGAACACACCTATCGCCCCCGCGATAAGATTCACATAGGACGGATTGTCCCGCTCCCCTCCCATCCCCCGAACCGAAAGTTTTTGCGACGGAATCCGCGATTTGCCCCGTTACATAGTCAACTGGGATTGATGACGGGGAAATCGCGATGCCGCAAACCACGCGTAAAACATGGCAAGCAAGCCTCAGCGCCGCGCTTTTGGCCCTGATGGTCAGCACCCCGGCAATGGCGGGGCAGATGTCGCTCGCCCCGATGTTTGACGGGATCGACACCAACGGGGATAACAAAATCTCCGTGACCGAGATGCACCGCGCCGCCGCCAAACACTTCGCCAAGCGCGACCTGAACGCTGACGGAAAGCTTACCGCTGACGAACGCCAAACCGCTAAAGGCGACCGCATGGACCTTCGCTTCAACCGTATCGACAGCGACAACAGCGGCGCGATCAGCCTTGACGAGATGCAAACCTATGCCGACATCCGCGTCACAAAACGCTTCCGCCGCATCGACTCCAACCACAATGGTGAGATCAGCCGCGAAGAACTGCGCACCATGCGAAAGCGCGGAGGTCATGCTGCCCGCGCCATGCGCCCTGATACCGATGTGACACTCGCGACGGTTGACGCGCGGATGATGACCATGTTCGATCACGCCGATACAAATCGCGATGGCTTCTTGTCGCGCGACGAGGCAAAACAGATGCGCAGTGCGGGGGTGGGACAATGAGTCCGGCCACAACACTCGCACCGGGCCTGACGCTTGGCGGACGGGACAGTAAACGCCGGACAGGGGGCGCAATGACTGACGATGCGGCCCGCGTTTCACGGGACAGCGATGATGATGACGCGCTGATCCTGCGCTTCGCATCCGGCGACCAATCCGCCGCGCGCATCCTGTCAGAGCGCCATATCGGTCGCTTGCTGGCGCTGGGAACCCGTATGCTGCGCGACAGCGCCGAGGCCGAGGATGTGGCACAGGAAACCATGCTCCGCGCCTGGAAGAACGCGGGCGATTGGGAACCGGGTAAAGCCAAGTTCTCGACATGGTTACACAAGGTCGCACTGAACCTGTGCTATGATCGTTTGCGTAAACGCAAATCCGCCGCGCTTGACGAGGTCGCCGAACCCGTCGATGACCGCGCCTCCGTTCAGGAAACGATGGAGGGCGAGGAGCGACTGAGCGTTCTGCAAGATGCCATCGCCGCCCTGCCCGAACGCCAACGCGCCGCCATTCAGTTGCGGCATTTTGAAGAACGCGGCAACGAAGACACCGCAGAAATTTTGGGCGTCAGTGTGGAGGCGGTCGAATCGCTTCTCTCGCGCGGACGCCGCGCATTACGCGAAAAGCTCGCTGGTCAGCGCGCTTTCCTTTTGGAAGAATGAGGCACATGATGAGTGCGGATATGAATATGACGTTGGAACAATTTGAAGAGCTGGCAATGGCCTATGGCGGCACGATTGCCCGCTGGCCTGAGGAAGAGCGCGCCGGGGCACAGCAGATGCTCCTCGCCTCCGAGGCGGCACGCGAGATGCTCGCCGAGGCAAGCGCCCTCGATGCGACCCTTGATCTCTGGGAAGCCCCCGCCCCGTCGCAAGCCCTGATGGCCCGCGTCCTCACCGATGCGGCCACTGTCAGCGCGGACCGCCAAAGCGCCGCCCCCGCGCCCGCACAACCCGCCGCCCCAAAACGCGGATGGTTCGAGACGCTGTTCGGCGGCTCAACGGGCCTGCGCCCGGCTTTCGCAATGGCCTGCTGCCTTGCCGTCGGCTTCTCACTCGGCTTCAGCGGTGACGTAACCATCGCCCCGACAGAAACCAACCTCGCAGCGGCACAGCAAACTGATTTGATCGATTTCGCCTTCGCAATGGACGACGATTCCGATCTGCTGTTCGGTTCGGGAGCGCTGCTGTGAGCGCAACCCCACCAAGCGGCGGCAAAAGCTGGCTCAAGCCGGTGCTGGCACTATCCGTGGCCGCAAATTTGTTCTTTCTCGGCGTGATGGGCGGCAACGCCTTCACCGGTTCCAAAGCCGAAACAAAGCGCCCCACAGGCGACAGCTATTCCTTCCATCCCCGCGTGATGAAGCAAATCCTGCCGGAGGCACGCCACGACGACATCACCGAATTCCGTAAACAGGCCCGCAAAGGCCTGCGCGGCCAATGGCAGAATCTCAACACCCTGCGCTTGAAAGTGGATGCAACCCTGCGCGCGGACCCGTTCGACCCCGAAGCCTACTACGCCGCACAACAGGCCGTGATCGAAGCACGCGGCACAATGCGTATGTTATCCGAAGAAAAAATCGGCGCCTTCATCGCAACATTACCGCGTGAAGAGCGCATCATGTTGGCCGACGAAACCCTCCGCCGCCTCAACGAACGCCGCGACTACTGGCGAAAACGCCGCTAAGCCCGCGAGGCGGCGCAAAAGCAATAAACTAAGCCGCGCTTGATATCGGTGCCAGCGTAACGCGGTTCCGGCCTTCCCGTTTCGAGCGGTACAGCGCCTCATCCGCCGCTTGCATCAATGCATCAGGGGTATTCGTTCCCGGCGATAGACAAGACAGGCCGATACTCACGGTAATGTCGAGGAACTCTTTTTCCGCGTGGGTGATCTTGAACGGCTTGGCCGCAATCGTGGCGCGCAGGCGTTCCGCAACAACCGCCGCGCCCTGCAAATCGGTTTCGGGCATCACACCCAAAAACTCTTCACCCCCGATACGCGCACTCAAATCCATACCACGCAGGTTTTGGCGGATACGCTCTGCGAATTCCTTCAAAACCTCGTCGCCTACCGCATGACCATAAGTGTCATTAACCGCTTTGAACGAATCGATATCCAACAACGCAACCGCCAAATCATGGCCATCCGTTTCGGATTTATCGATCTGTGCCTGCAAGTGCGGCATCGCATAGCGACGGTTGTACAGTCCAGTCAGCGGATCGGTAACCGCCAGCTTCAGGCTGTTATGCACGTTATCACGCAAACGATCCGCATAGCACAGCCGCCGCATTTGCGAACGCAACCGCGCCACCAACTCATTTTCATCAATAGGGCGCATAACATAATCATTCGCGCCCAGATCAAGGCTTGCCGAAATCGTCTTGAAGTCACCGTGGTCGACCATCAGCATGATCGCCGCACCACGCGCCTCCGGCGAGGAGCGCACTTCCGAGCACAAACGCAAACCGTCGTAGGATTCCAGGCCGGAATTGATCAGCACCAGATCACACGTAACGCTTTGAATACATTCCAAAGCGTCATCCCGGTTATGCACGATCTCACATTCGATATTAAGGCGCTTCTTGACGGTCTCCGCAATCGCATTGGCCGCGTTAACCCGGTCGTCAACCAACAACATTCTGCCCGTCAGCATGTCATCGGTAATGTCCGAATATCCGCCGTCAAAGCCCAGTTCACGACAAGTCTCATCACGCAAACGAAGCTCATCTATCATCATCTTCACGCGCACCAGCGAGCGGACGCGGGCAAAGAGGGCCAGATCATTCGCAGGCTTGGTCAGAAAATCATCCGCACCAACTTCCAACCCGCGCACACGATCCGTTGGCTGGTCTAACGCGGTGACCATAACAACCGGAATATGCGCGGTCTTGGGATCGGCCTTCAAACGTTTACACGCCTCAAACCCGTCCATGCGCGGCATCATCACGTCAAGCAAGATAAGATCAGGATCTTCCGCCTGCGCGACTTCAATGGCCTCGAAACCGTTCGAGGCGGTAAGAACAGAATAATATTCCGACATCAGCTTGGCTTCGAGCAGCTTCACGTTCGGCAGAATATCATCAACAACGAGGATGCGAGCAGACATTAACCCCAGCCTTTCCCGGCAGATAGACCCATTGCACCCTTCCTAGAGAGAACTAGTCTAGGAAACGTTTAACAGTAGCCAAAAAATCAGCGACCGAGATGGGCTTCGCGATATAATCCTCGCAGCCCCCGTCACGGATCTTCTCTTCATCGCCCTTCATTGCAAACGCCGTTACGGCCACAACAGGGATATGCCGAAGCTCATCTTCTTCTTTCAGCCATTTCGTGACCTCCAAACCGGAAACCTCTGGCAACTGAATATCCATAAGAATCAAATCAGGCGTTTGCGTTCGCGCAATTTCCAGCGCTTCCATGCCGTTCTGCGTCTGCAATGTGCGATAGCCTTGCGCATCCAGCAGGTCATGAAACAGCTTCATGTTCAGTGCATTGTCTTCGACAATGAGGACTGTTTTAGACATTCACAGACGCTCCAGTAAACGCGCCTATGTTGGGCGCACCGTGTATAATCAGCATACGTTAACGCGATATCCGTTAATTAAGTCTTTCACACCTGCCCGTCGATGGTTAAGCCAGTAGAGGGATCGAAATGCGGCAAACAACCGGAACGGAATGTGATGCAAAAGGCACACACTAACCCTAAGGGCGAGCAAAACGCATCTGTGATCGGGCTGCAAGCATTATCATTTATTGCAATGGATGAAGATTTATTCGGCGCATTGCTCAATCAAGCGGGGACCGATGCCGCCGATATAAGGGCGCGCGCATCTGATCCTGTGTTTTTAGGCTTTGTCCTCGATTTTATACTCCAAGAGGACCAAACCGTTATCGCCTTCGCATCCAGCCAACGGATATCACCCGAAGATGTCATGCGTGCCCGGATGGACTTACCCGGTGGAGACATCCCGCATTGGACATGACTTCCGAACTGCACGAGGCCGTCACACCACAGCTTGAAGCCCTCTCAATCGACCCTGATCGCGCGCTTTTAATCGTAGATGTCGATGAGGTGATCGTATGCTTGGCGGATCATCTTGCGGAATTTGCGGCCGAAAACGCTTTCTCCCTAAAGTTGACAAGCTATCAACTCGATGGCGCGTTGAAGCGGCATGACGGCTCAGTGGCAAGCAAAGAAGAATTTAACGCACTTTTCCGTAATTTCTTTGAAACCCAGACACTTAGACAACGTCTCTATCCGGGCGCGAATCGTGTATTGAACACGCTTTCGCGCGATATGCAGGTCGTCATTCTAACCAATGTGCCTTTTTACGCCCATGCCGACCGCATTAAAAACCTCAATGGTCACGGTCTTGATTTCCCGATCATCGCCAATGCCGGCCCCAAAGGCGCGCCGCTTCGCTGGCTGGCCGCGCAAGTAAACGCCCCTGTCGCCTTCATCGATGATTCGCCCTCGCAACTGGCATCATCGGCCAAACACGCACCCGATGTGACCCGCATCCACTATGTCGGCGACGAGAAACTGCGCGCCTTCGTGACCCCCGTAGAGGCGGCACAGCATCACGCGGACAGCTGGGCGGAGCTGCAAACCCTGCTCATGCGCGTTCTGACGCACCCTTAGTAGCCCCCGCCGCTTGCGAATCGCCGCCCCGTGACACATCTGTAAGATATGGCGATAACCCCGACATATCTCGATCAGCTTCGCGCCCGCTTATCTATTGCGGAGGTTGTCGGGAAACGAGTCGACTGGGATGTACGCAAATCCAACCCCGCGCGCGGCGATTACTGGGCCTGCTGCCCGTTCCACGGCGAAAAATCCCCCAGCTTCCATGTCGAGGACCGCAAAGGCTTTTTCTATTGCTTCGGCTGTCACGAAAAAGGCGACGCGATCGGCTTTGTTATGCGCAGCGACAACCTCGCTTTCCACGAGGCGGTCGAGATGCTGGCCCGCGAGGCCGGAATGCCGCTCCCCGAACGCGATCCCGAAGCGGGCAAGCGCGAGGAAAAGCGTAAAGGTCTGAACGAGGTGATGGAGGAAGCCCAACGCTTCTACCGCACCCAACTGTCATCCGCCGCCGCCCGCGAGGCCCGCGAATACCTGCAACGGCGCGGCCTGACTGCGCAGACGCTGGAAACCTTCGGCATCGGCTTCGCCCCGCGCGGCCCGAATGCTTTGGGTGATCACCTTCGCGACAAAGGCTACGCCCCGGCGGTGCAAGGCGAAGCCGGGCTGGTTGGCAGCCGCGATGACGGCTCGACTTATGACCGTTTCCGCGAGCGCATCACTTACCCCATCCGCGATCAGCGCGGCAAAACCATCGCTTTCGGTGGCCGCGCCATGAGCGATAACGCGCAAGCCAAATACCTCAACTCCCCCGAAACACCGCTCTTTTCAAAGCGCAACACCCTCTACAATTTCGGCCCCGCCCGCGCCGCCGCCGGTAAAGGGCAACAAATGATCGTTGCCGAGGGTTATATGGATGTCATTGCCCTGCATCAGGCCGGCTTCAACGCCGCTGTTGCACCACTGGGGACCGCGATGACGGAGGAGCAGCTTAATCTGCTGTGGCGGGCGGTGGATGAACCGCTGATCGCTCTCGATGGTGACGCGGCGGGCCTGCGCGCCGCAGAACGCACATCACAGCTTGCCCTCCCGGTCCTTCAACCGGGCAAAACCCTTCGATTCGCGCTTCTGCCCCAAGGCAAAGACCCCGATGACCTGATTCGTTCTGAAGGCCGCTCCGCTATCGATGCACTGATCGAACGCGCCGAACCGCTCTCGGAATTTTTATGGCGCAGTGAAAGTGAAAAACAATCTCTGGAAACACCGGAGCGCCGCGCGGCCTTCGATGCCCGTATCCGGGTTCTGCTCAGCGGCATCGGTGACATGGGTGTCCGCAACCATTACGAGGCCGCTTTCAAGGAACGCCGGGCCTCTCTTTTTGCGCCTAAAAAATCCGGGGGAACCACCCGTTTTCCGCAGAAACCCGGTGGTTTTGATCGCAACGGCCCGCGTGGCGGCATGGGCCACCCCCCCCTCGCCGCCCGCAATGAAACCCGCCGTTCATCGCTGGCCATGCAAGGCGAAATCAACCAGCGCGCGATGCTGGAGAGCGAAATTCTCCGCCGTGCTTTCGCCTCCCCAAGCGCCCTTGCGGTATGTTGCGATTCGCTCGCTACGACAGATTTTGCGAATCGGGATCTTGACTTGATTCGTGCAGCCCTCATATCAGCATACTTCGATCTCGCCGATCAGGAGACAGGCATGACCGTCTCATCACTCCGGACGGAGACCCGGCGAAAAATGGTACGTTTCGACCAAGCGCTCTTCGAGCGTTTGACTTCTTATGGTGAAGATTCATCGGACAGTGACCATTTAACGTCAGCAATAGAACGGTACAACGCGATTTGCGCACGGGAGATCGAACGCCGCGAAGCAGAAGAACGCTTTTCACAGGACGGAGATGAAGGGTCATTTCAACGGATGATTGCCGCAAGAGCATCCCATCAGGCGGAGCTAAGCCGCGTTGTTCCGGCAATCGCCGAAGAGGACACCGCGAGCGTACAACCCTACATCGACCAGGAACTGTGGAAAAAGACTAAGAAACGCCGCCACGAAGGCACTGATTCCCGCAACGCCCTGACGCGAAGCGAGACGACGAGAGATGATAATGGCCGCTAAAGATGTGAACGCCGATCAGGATACCGCCGCTCAAGCAGGGAGCGAGGCGCCGATTCTCGACATGAGCCAAGCCTCGGTCAAGAAGATGATCACACAGGCGAAAGCCCGTGGCACGATCACTTACGACGAGCTGAACCGTGTCCTGCCCTCTGACAAAGTCTCCCCCGATCAGATTGAGGACGTGATGTCCATGCTCTCTGAAATGGGCGTCAGTGTTGTTGAGGAGGATCAGGCCGAGGATGACAGCGCCAAGGAGAAGGAAAAAGAATCCTCCTCCCGCGAACTGACAACCTCCGCCAGCACAAGCACAGAAGTCGACCGCACCGACGACCCGGTCCGCATGTACTTGCGCGAAATGGGATCGGTCGAACTGCTCTCCCGCGAGGGCGAAATCGCGATTGCCAAACGCATCGAGGCGGGCCGCAACACTATGATCGGCGGGCTGTGCGAAAGCCCCCTTACCTTCCAGGCGATTACCATCTGGCGCGAAGAATTGATCGAAGGCGACATTCTGCTGCGCGACGTAATCGACCTTGATGCGACTTTCGGCAAGACCTTTGAAGATCCGAACGCCGGGTCGATCCCGGAAACGCAGCGGATCGAAAACGAAAAAATCGAAGCCGCCCGTACGAAAGCGGTCGAGGAGGAGAAAAACCGCCTCGAAGCCGAAAAGAAAGAGCGCGAGGAAGAAGAAGCCAAAGAGCGCGCCAAGCGCATCGCAAACGGCGAAGAGGAAGAGGGTGAGAAACCCGTCGAAGACAATGCCGACGATGATGATTTCGACGACAACACCCTCTCGCTGTCCGCAATGGAAGCGCAACTCAAGCCGCAAGCGCTTGAAACACTTGGCGAAATCGCGGCCGCCTATGAAGGTCTGCGCGCGATGCAGCAGGAACGCATGGCCGCCGCGACCAGCAAATCCGCCAGCTTCAGCGCAAAACAGGAACTCGCCTACCAACGCCTGCGCAGTGACCTTGTTCAAAAAGTCGACAGCCTGCACCTCAACAACCAGCGTATCGAAACGCTGGTCGATCAGCTTTACGGCATCAACCGCCGCCTGATGGGCCTTGAGACGCAGCTTGTGAAAATCGCTGACAAACACCGCGTCAAACGCCCGGAATTCATCGCCGAATATCAAGGGTCAGAACTTGACCCGACTTGGATTGACCGCGTCGCCAAGCTGCCCGGCAAAGGCTGGGCCAAGCTGATCGAAAACGACCGTCCGAAGGTCGAGGAAGTGCGCGGCGACATCGCCGAAGTGGGGCGCCTGATCGGCGTCGATATCGGCGAATTCCGCCGCATCGTTCAGACCGTGCAAAAGGGTGAGAAAGAAGCCCGTCAGGCCAAGCAGGAAATGGTCGAGGCAAACCTGCGCCTCGTGATCTCGATTGCGAAAAAATACACCAACCGTGGCCTCCAGTTCCTCGATCTCATCCAAGAGGGCAATATCGGCCTGATGAAGGCCGTTGATAAGTTTGAGTACCGTCGCGGGTACAAATTCTCGACCTATGCGACATGGTGGATCCGCCAAGCGATCACCCGCTCGATTGCGGACCAAGCCCGCACGATCCGGATTCCGGTCCATATGATTGAGACGATCAACAAACTGGTCCGCACAGGCCGCCAGATGTTGCACGAAATCGGCCGCGAGCCGACACCGGAGGAACTGGCGCAGAAACTCCAGATGCCGCTGGAAAAAGTCCGCAAGGTGATGAAAATCGCCAAGGAGCCGATCTCGCTTGAAACGCCGATTGGTGACGAGGAAGACAGCCAGCTTGGTGATTTCATCGAGGACAAGAACGCCATACTGCCGCTCGACTCTGCGATTCAGTCGAACCTCAAGGACACCACGACCCGCGTGCTCGCATCACTCACACCCCGCGAGGAACGCGTCCTTCGTATGCGCTTTGGCATCGGCATGAACACCGACCACACCCTCGAAGAAGTTGGCCAACAGTTCAGCGTAACCCGCGAACGCATCCGCCAAATCGAGGCAAAAGCGCTGCGCAAGCTCAAACACCCGTCCCGAAGCCGCAAGTTGCGGAGCTTCTTGGATAATTGATCTTAGCCGACGGTTCTATACGAGCATAAAAAACGCCTGCTCCGCAAATAATGCGAGGCATGCGTTTTGTTTTTTTCCAGTCCCAAGCGTAACCTAAGCCGCCGCCTGGGGCATTGGACAAATATGTCCCGAACTGGCCATCAAAGCACTGCTGCCTTCAACTTGTTGCAGCACAGTACAAGCCAGCACGCCCGGATCAGTCAGACCCGACAACCGCGTGTGTATCTTCCCGTCCACGAAAAGCAGCGCGGACGGCAATGTATGAATTTGATACTTCTCGACCAACTCAGGCGATTGATCGAGGTTAATTTGCTCAAACCGCGCGGGTGCATCGTGCAAATCATGTGACAACTTATCTAAATACGCATTTTGAACACCGCACACGCCACTCTCACAGGATTCATTGTAAAAGCTGACAAGAACCGGCCCATTATTGCCGGAAATAATTGTCTCAAGATTTCTGGTTTGCAGGCTCTTTTCCATAATGACGATCCTTTTCTTCGCGGCGCTGCGGATAACCCGCCACGCCTGAAAAAGATTAGAGCCGCCATTCAACCCCGCAAGCTGATCAACATGCTTCTCAATCAAACGTCATCGACCGTGCTCTATCGCGATCTAATCTGAAATATTACACGACAGATCAGCAATATCGTTGCGCGAGCATATTTTATACAACTTACAAACCGCAAAAACCATTAAATCACAACACAAACCGCCTCAAAGCCAACCATCCGCAAAGCCTTACACACACGGTATGTCGCACAAGACGACGCACCACATCTTGCGAAGTCAGCACTTTTTTGTTATGTTCCAATTGTCGATAGCTAACGGGATTGCCGCTCGCGCCGACTTTTAGGAGGCTTATTCTGACAACTCAATCTGAAATCGGTGCCGCAACAGCATCGTCCGGCCTTGGTGCCATGAAAGCGGGTGCCCGGGTTACAAAAAACAGCGTGTCACCCGATGATATGCTGGCAGTCGCGCTTCAGTCGCTTGAAGACAACAAGGCTGAAGACATTGTAAAGATTGATCTGCAAGGAAAGTCGGCAATCGCTGATTACATGCTGATCGCAACAGGTACTTCAACACGCCATGTCAGCACAATCGCTGATAAAATGGTCGAAAAACTCAAGCATGATGCGCATGTAATTCCGCGTCTTGAGGGCGCACAACAGGCGGATTGGGTATTAATTGACGCGAGTGATGTGATCATCCACGTCTTCCGCCCCGAAGTGCGCGAGTTCTACAACCTTGAGCGCATGTGGACCGGAGCCGAAGCCGAAACACCGCAACTAAACGGCTAGGCCCGTGAGTAACGGCAGAGTATTGCGGAGATGAAAATCTCCGTCATCGCGGTTGGGCGGGCAAAATCCGGCCCTGAACTGACATTGATCGAGAACTACCGCACCCGTTTCGATGCCATCGGGCGCGGAATAGCGCTCGGCCCTCTTGATATAGTCGAAATCGACTCCCGTCGCAGCGATCGCGAAGTCGATAGCGTCAAAATACTTGAGAAAATCCCCAAAGGATACCACGTCATCGCCCTTGATGAGCGGGGTAAAACCCAGCCCAGTAGCGCCTTTTCCGCAATGCTGTGCGACATACGCGACGGCGGCGCACCCGGAATCGCGTTCCTGATCGGTGGCGCTGACGGCCATTCCGATGCCATCAGGGCGACAGCGCAGCGCCAAATCGCTTACGGTCCCGCGACATGGCCGCACATGTTGGTGAGGGTTATGCTCACAGAGCAAATTTACCGCGCTGCCGCCATTGCCGCAAACCATCCATATCACCGTGAAGGGTGACGATTCATTAACCATAGGATGATGAATAGAGGATGACCCGAAATGTGAGCGGGTCTGGACGGAACCGTCGCATCGGCTTACGATGTTTTGGTATCGTCAGGTTGTGGCAGAGGTGGTTTTCGGTGGTAAAGAACGCACAATCAAAAGGACCGGTCGCCCTCGTTATTCTCGACGGGCTTGGTCTGCGTGCGGAGCGTGAGGGCAATGCGGTTGCGTTGGCCAATACGCCCACATTAGACCGTCTGCGCACCACCTGCCCTTCGGCCACGCTTAAAACGCACGGGTTGGATGTCGGTCTGCCTGAGGGGCAGATGGGCAATTCCGAGGTCGGTCACATGAACATCGGCGCGGGCCGGATCGTGATGATGGACCTGCCCAAAATCGACGCCGCCATCGCGGAGGGCAGCTATCAGCAACGCCCCGCCTTCACGCAGCATATCGCCGCCCTCAAAACCAGCGGCGGGACCAGCCACGTGATGGGCGTCATCTCCCCCGGCGGCGTTCACGCGCATCAGCGCCACCTCGCCCATACCGCCCGTCAGATCGCGGCACAGGGCATCCCCGTCGCCCTGCATCTATTCGCCGACGGACGCGATGTCGCCCCGCAAAGCATCGAAGGCTTTCTGGCACAGCTGCGCAACGACCTTGGCGACGCACCGGACATCACCATTGCCACAGTCACAGGCCGCTTCTACGCCCTCGACCGTGACAATCGCTGGAAACGGGTCGAACGCGCCTTTGACGCCATCGCCAATGCAATAGGCGAAACCGCTGCAACAGCCGAAGACGCCATCTCAGCGGCCTATGCCCGCGAGGAAACCGACGAATTCATCACCCCCACCGTGATCGCCGGTTACGACGGCGTCAAACCCGGCGACGGCCTCTTCTGCGTCAATTTCCGCACAGATCGCGCTCGCGAAATCCTCGCCGCCCTTGCAGCGCCCGACTTCACCGAGTTTGAGCGCAATGATCTGCGCTTCGCCATCGCAACGGGCATGGTTGAATATTCAGAAAGCCATAACCGCTACATGGACGCGGTGTTTGCCGATCAAACCATTGATGACACCCTCGGCGAAGTGGTCGCCCGCGCCGGATTGCGACAACTGCGATTGGCCGAAACGGAAAAATACCCCCACGTCACCTTCTTCTTCAACGGCGGCATCGAACCGCCGGAGGATGGTGAGCAGCGGCATATGGCCCCAAGCCCGAAGGTCGCCACCTACGACCTGCAACCCGAAATGTCCGCGCAAGCCGTCACGGAAACCTTCGTCGATGCCATTCGCTCAGGCACCTATGATCTGATCATCGTCAACTATGCAAACCCCGATATGGTCGGCCATACAGGCGATTTACAGGCGGCTATCAAGGCCGTCGAGACCGTCGATGCGGGCTTGGGCGCAGCGGTTGATGCAATGGCAAAGGTTGGCGGACGCATGATCGTCACCGCCGATCACGGCAATTGCGAGATGATGATAGACCCCGAAACGGGGGGGCCACATACCGCACATACGTTGAATGAAGTACCGATTTATCTGGTTGGTGAGGACGCCCCGCTTCAACAGGGTGGACGCCTCGCCGATATTGCGCCAACGTTGCTCAAACTTCTGGGATTGGAGCAGCCTGCGTTAATGACAGGCAATTGCCTGATCGCCACCGCAGAGCAGCAGGGTAAACGGGCATGATAACAGAACGCGCAGGACGCTATAAAATTTCCTCTGCCCCGCACGGGATGCGGAGCCTGTTCAACGCAAAGTTTGGATTATTCAGCCGTCATTATCGGACTTGTTCCGATAATCCAGAGCAGCGTTTCAGCAGTAATCCGACCTTCGCACCAAGTCCGAAAGTGGCTGCAATCGCTGTTACCTTGGCCCTCTCCCTCACCACATACGCCCCCGCCGTTTCCGCACAACAGGCAACCATTGGCGTCTACAACACCGGAAACGCCGCCGAGGCCGAAGCGCTTGCCCGCAAAGCGCGGATTCAGGCGCAAAAGGCCGCTGACCTCGAACGCAAAGCCATGTCCGATGCGGAGGCAACCCGCCGCGACGAGCTGCGCATCACCGAAATCGAAAAAGAAATCGCTGAATTGGAGGCGATGGTCTCACAATCGCGCGCCCGCCTTGTGGCACTGGCAAACGAGGAAGCGGGTTCGACCGAAGCCATGCGCCTGCGCCGCCGCCAAAACGCTGCCGCGTTTTCCGCGATGATCGCCCTCTCAAAATCCCACGCGCCGGAGCTGGTCGCCTATAGCGGTGATCCGCTGACCGCCGCACGCGGAGCAAGCGTGCTGACAGGACTGCGCGAGGCATTGGCGATTAACGGCCGCGTGGCCAATGACCGGATGCGCGCCATCAACGACTTGCGCCTTAAAACCGAGGCAGCGCGCGAAGAAACCCGCGAAGCCATCGCCTCCCTACGCAGCCGCGAACGCGAATTATGGGTACTCGTCGGCAAACGTAAGCAGCAAAGCCGCGAGACGCTGGAACAGGCCGAGGCGCTGAAGCTGGAAGCCGAGAGCATGACAGACCGCGCACGCACCCTCTCGCGCTTGCTGCGCCGCTCTCCCGCCCCGCCCGCAAAGCCCGTTCGTCAGGCGGCGGTCACCCCGACCAAGCGCATCCTGCCCCCGCCACAGCCGTTGAACTTCGCCAAAGGCAATTTCGCATGGCCCGTAACGGGCGGCGAAATCGCCCAGCAATTCGGCCAGGCGGCCACGGGTAACGAGGCGCTCGGCATGGTGTTCGACGCAAAACCCTACGCGCTCGTCTACGCGCCCTGGAACGGCACACTCGGATATGCCGGACCTGTGAACAGCTTTGGCCTTGTTGCGGTCATTGATATTGGCGAAGATTACCAAATCGTCCTTGCGGGCCTGTCCGATCTGATCCGCAAAAAAGGCGATCCGGTACAACGCGGCGAACCTATCGGGACTTTGACCGGTCCCATTTCCGAGAGTGAGGAATTTCTTGCGGATGAAGCGGCGCTTTCTGCCAATGCGGTGGCTTCGCTCTATTTGCAGATGAGATTACGTGGTAAACCAATTGATCCCGGCGAGTGGTTTGGTCCATCCGGGGGACAGATTATCCGAAAGGTGGATGCACAATGAACAAGACAATGGTTGCGGCGCTGTTTGGCGCGGCAGCGGGCATAGCGGTGACAGCACATTACGGGACACCCAGACTCGCATCAGAGGCTTACGCCGCCTCCACCTACGAATATCTCGACCTGTTCGGCGATGTGTTTGAACGCACCCGCTCTGCTTATGTTGAGACTGTCGATGAAAAAGACCTGATCGAAGCGGCCATCAACGGTATGCTGACATCGCTCGATCCGCATTCCAGCTATCTGGCGCCGGAAGGCTTCACGGATATGCAGACGGACACCAAAGGCGAATTTGGCGGCCTCGGCATCGAAGTGACGATGGAAGAAGGCTTCGTCAAAGTCGTCTCCCCCATCGATGATACCCCCGCCTCGAAAGCGGACCTCAAGCCGAATGATTTCATCACCCATATCGACGGCGAGTCCGTACTGGGCATGACCATCGGTGAGGCCGTCGATCTGATGCGCGGCCCCGTCAACACCGACATCGAACTCACCATCGCCCGCGAAGGCGCAGAGGAGCCGATTGAGGTCAAGCTGACCCGCGCGATCATCGAGATCAAAGCGGTCAAGCACCGCGTTGAAGGCACCGTCGGCATTCTGCGCGTCTCGAAATTCTCCGAGAAAACCTTCCAAAACCTCGCGACCTCGATGGAAAAAATCAAAGCGGAGATCGGCGCGAATAACGTCACCGGCTACGTGATCGATCTGCGCAACAACCCCGGCGGCCTCCTGACGCAAGCGGTCGCAGTCTCCGACGCCTTCCTTGATCGTGGTGAAATCGTCTCGACACGCGGACGCGATCAGCAAAACGCAGACCGCTACAACGCCCAGAAAGGCGACCTCGCGGACGGCAAGCCTGTCGTCGTGCTGGTCAATGGCGGCTCCGCATCCGCCTCCGAAATCGTCGCGGGCGCCCTGCAAGATCACCGTCGCGGCATTGTCGTCGGCGAGAAGACCTTCGGCAAAGGCTCGGTCCAAACGATCATGCCCCTCGCCTCCAAAGGCGCGATCCGGCTGACCACCGCCCGCTACTACACCCCGTCAGGCCGCTCTATCCAGGCTTTGGGCATCGAGCCGGATATCGTTGTCGAACAGGTTGAGTTGGACGATGCTGAAAAAAGCTCAAGCCGCAGCAGTTACTCCGAAGCCCAAATTCGCGGCAGCCTCTCAAACGACTCGCTCACCGAGGCCGAAAAAGAGCAGCGCAAAAAGGAAGTAGAGGCCCACAACCGCCGCAACGAGCTGCGCGACGAGGATTACCAACTCGCCTACGCCCTCGACCTGATGCAGGGTCTCTCGGTCTACGCCGGATTTGCCGCCGAGCAATAAATCGTGCCGGATTATGATGTTAAAAACGCCCGCCCCCGCGCGGGCGTTTTTCGTGCGAAACGGATTGATAAGGTTAATCCGCTACCGTCGAATTCCATGAAAAGCGGAGTTTCGCACGGTGATATTCAAACAGCGCGCCTACACTTTAAAATCATCCGGCTTACGCTTGCGCCCCGTGCATGGATTATTGCTCGGCCTCAGCGTTTCGGCCTTCGCAATCCCCCTCGCCGCCAACTGGAATGTCACCGGAACGCCCGCCTATGACGGCATCGCCGAGCGCGGCCTCGTGGCCGCCGAGCGCCCCTTTGACCGCCTTCTCAGCGGCGAAGCGCTGGGCGGATCACGGCTGACCGATCCGACAATCGTGTCTGAGATCATGCGCACCCGCGAAACACCGCGCCCCGCACCACAGGCAACGCCACCCGCTCTTCCTCAGGCCACCATCACCACAGACCCGCTCCCGCCGATCATCGAAGAAAACGGCGATGCCAATGTCATCAAAACCCCGCCCCCGGCGCCCGCCATCGCCGATGACACCACCGCCCCCGCCGCGCGCCAAATCACAGCCGCCGATGCGCTGGCCATGCCATTTCCACGGCAAAAACCCGTTCGCGTCGCCACCATAACGCCGCCCACTCCCGCGAAACCCATCTCCCTGCCCCCATTGGAGCCGATCAAGCTCGTTATCCCCGATGATTCCATCGCCCTCAATCTGCCCGTCGAAGCGCCCGAACCTGCGCAAATCGCAAAAGCCTCCCCGATCAAACCCGACACCCCAACCGCCACAGGCCCGAAGATCGCCATCGTTCTCGCCGCTGCGGGCCTGAACACCACCGCCACAAAATCGGCCATCACACGGTTGCCCCAAAGCGTCACATTGGCCTTTGCCCCCATCGGTGAGCAAACGCTGAGCCTATCCAAACAGGCCGCGTCGGACGGCCATCTCGTCCTCGCCGAAGTGCCAATGGAACCGATGAATGCCCTGCGCGATCCCGGCGAACCCCTCACGTTGCGGGTCAGCAATACCGGACAGGAAAATATCTCACGTCTGCGCAACGCACTGAAACGCGTCTCCAACGCAAAAGGCGTCTCGAGCTATCTCGGCGCACGGTTCAGTCGCTCCGGCACAGCCGCAACACCCGTGATCAACGCGATTAAAAATGACGGATATTTCCTGTTTGAAAACCAGCCCAACCATCAAAGCCAACTCGCGACACTCGCACAGGACGCCGGCCTGCCCTACGCCGCCGGGCGCATCGTGATCGATGCGAACCAAGACCAAATCGACACGGCACTCGATGCGCTCGAGGCACAAGCAAAGCGTGATGGAATCGCCATAGGCGTAGGGGCAACCTATACGAATACGGTCGACGCCCTTGCAAAATGGATGAAATCAGCAGAGTCTCGCGGCATTACATTCGTCGCCGTGACAGAAGTCGCGGATAAAAGCTAAAAGGCTTGTATATGCAGCACGCACCGCCCGACGCCGCCACGGTGGCAAAACTGCCTTACCGTCCGGGCGCGGGAATCGTTCTGCTCAACCAAGACCGCAAAATTTTCGCGGGCCGCCGGATCGATAACGCATCGGACGCATGGCAAATGCCCCAGGGCGGCATCGACTACGGCGAACTCCCTGAAGAAGCCGCCTTGCGTGAACTGACAGAAGAGACGGGCGTTCCAAGCCATAAAGCAACCATTGAACGTCAAACCAGCAACTGGCTGCGTTATGAATTACCGCCGGAATTGCTGGGTAAACTCTGGAAAGGCAAATATCGCGGGCAGGAGCAAATGTGGTTCGCCGCCCGCTTCCTCGGCACAGATGCGGATGTGAACATTGCCACCGAACACGCAGAATTCTCAGAATGGCGCTGGATGGCCGCCGCCGATCTGATCGAAAAAATCGTCCCCTTCAAGCGCGATCTATACACCCGTGTCTTCGAGGAATTTTCAGATTTGATTTGATGGCATAGCACCGATCCTAAAAACTGAATGGACAAGTGCCGGATGTCTACACTCGACCGCGATCAAGCCAACCACATACGACTCAAAGCATAAAAAAAAAGCCCCGACAAACCGGAGCTTTTTCAAAATGATCTGCAATCGCACATCACTCAAATTATTTCAGCGTCTTACGACAGTTCGGCCATCATAGACTTGATCGAACCGACGCGGCGGTTCGCTTCCGCGAGCGCCTCTTTGTCCAGACCTTCAAGCGATGCTTCGGCTGCTGCGAGGGATGCTTCAAACATCTCCGCCTTCGCTTCACTGCGCAGCGACGCGAATTCAGCCAAGATCGAAATACCCGCACCGGATACCTCGGCAAATCCGCCGGCAATCAAATACTCAGTCTCCGTCGAGCCATTGCGCACATGAACAATGCCGGGTCGCAAGCTGGTAACGACGGGCACGTGACCCGCCATCGCCGTGAAGTCCCCGTCAGAACCGGGCAAAACAACCGCTTCAGCCTCAAGCGAGGCCAGCTTTTTTTCCGGTGAGACAAGCTCAACCTGCATCGTATCGGCCATATCGCCTGTCTCCCTTAAACCGGATTAAGCCGAAGCCGCGAGTTTAGCGGCTTTCTCAATTGCCTGATCAATGTCACCAACCATGTAGAAAGCAGCTTCCGGCAAGTGATCAAACTCACCGTTCGCGAGGCGCTTAAAGCCATCAATGGTTTTCTCAAGCGACACCAGAACACCCGGCGAGCCTGTGAAGATCTCGGCCACGTGGAACGGTTGGCTGAGGAAACGCTGGATCTTGCGCGCACGGGCCACGGCCAGTTTGTCTTCTTCCGACAGCTCGTCCATGCCCAAAATGGCGATGATGTCTTGCAGTGCTTTATAGCGCTGAAGTATTTCCTGAACCTGACGCGCAACAGCGTAGTGCTCCTCGCCAACAACCGCCGGATCGAGAATACGTGATGTGGAATCGAGCGGGTCAACAGCCGGATAAATACCAAGCTCGGCGATCTGACGGGACAGAACCGTCGTCGCGTCAAGGTGAGCAAAGGTCGTTGCCGGTGCAGGGTCGGTCAAGTCATCGGCAGGGACGTAAACGGCCTGCACCGATGTAATCGAACCGTTCTTCGTGGTCGTAATACGCTCCTGCATGGCACCCATATCGGTCGCCAGCGTCGGCTGATAGCCCACAGCGGAAGGAATACGGCCCAGAAGTGCGGACACCTCGGAACCCGCTTGCGAGAAGCGGAAAATGTTATCGACGAAGAACAGAACGTCTGTCCCCGAAGCGTCACGGAATTCCTCAGCAACGGTCAGACCCGTCAGCGCAACACGCGCACGCGCACCGGGAGGCTCATTCATCTGGCCGTAAACCAGCGCCACTTTGGACTCCGGCAGGTTATCAGGAACAATAACGTTCGATTCGATCATCTCGTGGTACAGATCGTTCCCTTCACGGGTCCGCTCACCAACACCCGCAAACACGGAATAACCACCGTGACCTTTAGCAATGTTGTTGATCAGCTCCATGATCAAGACGGTCTTGCCCACGCCGGCACCACCGAACAGGCCGATTTTACCGCCCTTTGCGTATGGGGCGAGCAGGTCAACAACCTTAATGCCCGTGACCAGCACTTCACTTTCCGTCGATTGCTCGACAAAGTCTGGAGCGGCACGGTGGATAGGAAGACGCTTGTTCGCGGTGATGTCGCCTTTTTCGTCAATCGGCTCACCGATCACGTTCATGATGCGGCCAAGCGTAACATCGCCAACCGGAACCGAAATCGGCTCGCCCGTGCTGCGGATCTCTTGCCCGCGAACCAAACCTTCGGTCGCGTCCATCGCAATCGTGCGAACGGTTCCCTCGCCGAGGTGCTGTGCAACCTCCAAAACGAGGCGGTTACCGTTGTTGTCAGTCTCAAGCGCGCTCAGGATCGCAGGCAGTTCACCTGGGAACTGCACGTCGACGACAGCGCCGATCACCTGCGTGATTTTACCGACGTTTGCATCACTCATATTCGTATTCCCCAGTCATAAAAGCGCGGCGTCTCGGGCGGCGCGCGGTGGTTAGAGGGCCTCGGCGCCCGAAATAATTTCGATAAGCTCTTTGGTGATCGCGGCCTGACGCGAGCGGTTGTACTGAAGCGTCAGTTTATCCACCATCTCACCGGCGTTGCGTGTCGCGTTATCCATCGCGCTCATCCGCGCGCCCTGTTCGGAGGCGGCGTTTTCAAGCAATGCGCGATAGATTTGAACCGTGATATTTTTCGGCAGCAATTCGGTCAGCAGCGCGTTTTCGTCCGGTTCATATTCATAAGTCGCACTCGCACCCGCAACCTCTTCAGCATCACCGACACTCGCCGGAATGATCTGAAGCGCCTGTGGCTCTTGCGTCATAACCGATTTAAACTCGGAATAAAACAGCGTGATAACATCGTATTCACCTGCAGCGAAGGAACCCAGCACACGCGATGCGACCGTTTCCGCTTCACCGTAGGAGATCGATTTCAAGCCTTCAAAGCTGATCGGATCAACGAACAGATGCTCGTATTCACGTTTCAACTGGTCTTTGCCTTTGCGTCCAACGCAGAGGATTTTGAAGTCTTTGCCGGCAGCTTGCAGCTCGTTGATCATCACACGCGCACGCTTGACGATGGACGAGTTGAAACCACCGCACAACCCGCGCTCCGCCGTGCACACAACAAGCAAATGACGTTTATCATCGCCCGTACCGCGCAGCAGTTGCGGCGCTTCAGGATTATCACGGTTACCGGATGCGATGTTGGTCAGAACCGTGGTCATACGCTCAGCGTAAGGGCGCGATGCCTCAGCCGATTCCTGTGCGCGGCGCAATTTCGCCGCCGCCACCATCTGCATGGCTTTCGTGATCTTACGGGTCGATTTGACCGAATTGATCCGTACTTTTAGGTCTTTTAAGCTCGGCATACGCCGTCACTCCGATGCAATCTCAATGCGGGAGGCGCGCCGCAGAACAGCGCGCCGTCTCGATCATGACTCAGGCTGAAAAGCCGCTCGCGAAGGAAGAGATCGCAGATTTGATGCTCTCTTCAATATCACCAGTGATTTTCTGATCGTTGCCCGTCAGCTCGTCCAAAAGTCCGGCATGGCTGCCACGAACATGCGACAGCAATCCGGTTTCAAATGCGGTCACGTCTTTAACGTCCACATCATCAAGATAACCGTTGGTACCCGCGTAAAGCACAATTACCTGCTCCGCTGTCGTGAGCGGCGAATACTGCGCTTGCTTGAGCAGCTCGGTCAGACGCGCGCCACGGTTCAGCAGTTTCTGCGTCGATGCGTCAAGGTCGGACCCGAACTGTGCGAACGCCGCCATCTCACGATACTGCGCCAATTCCAGCTTGATCGAACCCGCAACCGACTTCATCGCTTTCGTCTGCGCGGCGGAGCCAACGCGCGAAACCGACAGGCCGACGTTCACAGCGGGGCGAATACCCTGATAGAACAGCTCGGTCTCAAGGAAGATCTGGCCATCGGTAATCGAAATCACGTTTGTCGGAATAAACGCGGACACGTCACCGGCTTGTGTTTCAATAACAGGAAGTGCCGTCATCGAACCTGCGCCGTAATCATCATCCATCTTCGCCGCGCGTTCCAGCAGGCGTGAGTGAAGATAGAAAACGTCACCCGGATACGCTTCACGGCCCGGCGGGCGACGCAGAAGCAGGGACATTTGACGATACGCAACCGCTTGCTTGGACAGATCATCATAAATGATCAGGGCGTGCATACCGTTGTTTCGGAAGTATTCCGCAATAGCGCACCCGCCATACGGGCCGAGGAACTGCATCGGTGCCGGATCGGAAGCGGTCGCGGCGACGACGCAGGTATAATCCATCGCGCCTTCTTCTTCGAGCTTCTTAACAAGCTGAGCAACGGTGGAACGTTTCTGACCGACAGCGACATAAACGCAGAAAAGCTTTTTGCTGTTGTCGTCACCAGCCGCGTCATTATACGCTTTCTGGTTCAGGATCGTGTCGAGCGCAACGGCGGTTTTACCGGTCTGACGGTCACCGATGATCAGCTCGCGCTGGCCACGACCAATCGGGATCAGCGCGTCGATAGCCTTCAGGCCTGTCGCCATCGGCTCATGCACCGATTTACGCGGGATGATGCCCGGCGCTTTAACTTCCGCGCGGATACGTTCGGAGTGCTCAATCGGGCCTTTGCCGTCCAGCGGCTCGCCCAGCGCATCAACGACGCGGCCCAGAAGGCCCATGCCGACGGGCACGTCAACGATGTCGCCGGTCCGCTTGACCGTGTCACCCTCTTTAATGCCACGGTCATCGCCAAACAGAACCACACCGACATTGTCGGCTTCAAGGTTCAGGGCCATCCCGACAACACCGCCGGGGAATTCGACCATCTCACCAGCTTGTACGTTATCGAGACCGTAAACACGGGCGATACCGTCACCAACGCTGAGGACGCGACCGATTTCGGAGACTTGCGCCTCCTGGCCAAAATTCTGGATCTGCTCTTTCAGGATCGCAGAGATTTCAGACGCCTGGATACTCATTCAGGAAAGCTCCCTCAGCTCAATGCTCTTTCATGGCAAGTTCAAGACGTTCCAGCTTCGACTTAAGCGAAGCATCGACCATCTTACTGCCAACCTTGACGACAAGCCCTCCGAGCAATGATGCATCAACGCTGGCGTCGATTTTCACATCCTTGCCGAAAGACGATTTTAAATTCTGTGCAAGCGACTCGCGCTGCGCATCACTTAACGGCTTTGCGGACACAACATAAGCTGTTTCCTCACCGCGATGATCCGCCAACAACTGCGAGAAGCCTGTCATGGCATCCGGCAGCATCGCAAGACGCCCTTTTGCAGCCATAAGGCCCGCAAATTTCTTGGTCAGATCCGACAGTCCCATCTTACCGAGGACTGTGTCCATAACCGTAGCCTGTTCCTCACGCGAGTAAGCAGGACTGGAAATCATATCGGCCAACTCAGGACTGTCCGAAATAAGCGCACTCAATGTGCCAAATTCGGACGCCACAGCGTCAAGCGATCCGGCATCACGTGCCAAATCGAAAATTGCCGATGAATACCGACCGGCTGCGCCGGAAATCGTAGCGGCTGACGACAAAGCGACCTCGTCTCGAAAATTGCGACCCGTGCCCGAAGCCCCGTTTATGACGCACATAATGTCGTATCGGGGTGGGCGGGCGCACGACTAGCACAAGCCTGACGCAGAATACAATACACCGCTGCTTAAATGTTGCGGTCTTTCCGTCGCAGATGTCTTTTACGCTTATTTTCGCCTGTAATCGGCACTATGCGCACTCCCAAACACCGACGGGTACAGTTTTCCCCCGCCCCGGACTTCGCATCAAGTGCGGGGGAAGAGAATCTTTTTAAGCGGCCACATTAAAGGCCGTGGGTATAAAATCGGGCTGTACCGTCCGGCACGCGCACACCTCCGCTCACAGGAATGAATACGGGTCCACATCGAAAATCACCCGCACACCGCTTGGCGCTTTCGCCTTGGCTTTCCATTCAGGGATCAGACGCGCGTGGTCCACATTGCGCGCCATGCGCAGTAACAAGCGCACGCGGTGTTTGCCCCGCAACATCGCAAACGGCGCGGGCGCGGGACCGAAGACATCCACCCCTGCTTCGGTCAGGATACCTGCCTCCGCCGCCAATGTGCGGGCCGTGATCCAGACCTTCTCCTCATCTTCTCCCTGAACGATCACCGCCACAAGGCGACTATAGGGCGGCATTCGGCCTTGTTTACGCTCATCAGCCAGCCGCGCACGAAAGCGCCCCGCATCCTCATCGAGAATCGCTTTGATAACCGGATGATCCGGCTGCGATGTTTGCAGCATCGCCCGCCCTGGCCTTTCCGCCCTCCCCGCACGCCCCGCGACCTGATTGAGCAGTTGAAATGTCCGCTCCGCCGCCCGCAGATCGCCGCCCGCAAGGCCCAGATCGGCATCCACCACGCCCACCAGCGTCAGATTCGGAAAGTTATGCCCCTTGGCGACAATCTGCGTTCCCACGATCAGATCAGCCCCGCCCTCCGCGATTCGCTTTATCTGATCCTGCAATGTCTTGGGGTCCGGCGATTGGTCACTCGACAGCGTCTCAACCCGCGCCAGCGGAAACCGCGCCGTCACTTCTTCCGCAATCCGTTCAACGCCGGGGCCACAGCCGACGAGACTGTCCTGGGTTCCGCAATCGGGGCATTTTGGCGGGAACCGCTGACTGAACCCGCATTGGTGACAGATCAACGCCGCCCGCGTCTTATGCTCAACCAGCCACGCCGAACACTGCGCACAGCCGGCACGCCAGCCGCATTTCCGGCACAGCGTCAACGGTGCATAGCCGCGACGGTTCAAGAAGAACAACGCTTGCTCGCCCCGTGCCATCGCATCGCGCGCGGCATCGACCAGCACGGGCGACAGCCACGTCCCCTTTTCGGGCGGATCGGCGCGCAAATCTATGGCGCTCAGAAACGGCATCCCCGCCGAACCGTGACGTTCTTTCAGCTCCAGCGGCTTGTACTTACCACTCTCCGCATTGATCCAACTTTCCAGCGAGGGCGTTGCGGAAGCCAACACAGCCGTGCATTTCTCCTCAGCCGCGCGCAGAACCGCCAAGTCGCGGGCCTGATACAGAACCACATCCTCTTGCTTATATCCCTGGTCATGCTCCTCATCGACCACGATGAGCGCCAAATCCGAGAACGGCAGGAACAGCGCAGAGCGCGCGCCCGCCACAATCTGCGCCTGCCCCCGCGCCACCGCTTTCCACGCTTTGCGCCGGGCCACTGGCGTCATGGCCGAATGCCACTCAACAGGCGGCGCACCAAACCGCTCCCGCACGCGGCGGATAAAATCCGAAGTCAGCGCGATTTCAGGCAGCAGGATCAATGCCTGCCGCCCTGCCCTCAAACACGCCGCCGTCGCCTCCAAATACGTCTCGGTCTTGCCTGACCCCGTAACCCCCTCCAGCAGCAGCGTATCATAGCGGTCGGCGGCAACCGATTGCGCCATCGCATCACACGCCTCCTGCTGTTCAGCATTGAGCACACGCGACACATGGTCGGGGTCAAGACGGGGCGGCGGGCGATCTTGCGGCGCCGATTGCAGGGTCAGCGCGTGCGCCTCCACCAATCCTTTGACCACGCCACCCGACACCCCCGCCTCCCGCGCCAACCCGGCCGCAGACAGTCCGGGGCATGCCACAACAGTGTCCAACACCCGCCGCCGCGCATCTGTCATCGGGGCCGGATCCGCCGCACCCCGCACAATCACCTGACGGCTGCGCTCATCCTCCAGCAAGCCCTGCACGCGCGTCGCTTGCCGCATCATCAGGCCGGGCGGTGTCAGCGTGTAGCGGGCGGAGCGGTCAATAAACCGCCGCATCGCATCACGCATCGGCGGCAGGTCGAGAACGCGCAGGACCGGCTTGAGCTTCTTACCCGCCCCCCCCTGCCCTTCGCCCCAGACAACCCCCGGTGTCTCCTTACCCGACACCGTCACCGCCACCATGTCGCCGGGCTTCAGCGGCAGCGTGCTGGTGTAATCAAGTGGGCCGGGCAGCGGTAAAGGCACCATGACCGCATAAGCCGCTCCGCTATCACCAGTTTCATCTTGAAAAAGATCAGTCCCGGCAGTGGTCACACGCGCTCCTACAGAACGTTAACTAAAAATATACACTGATTCGTTTCCTGACTCTGGTCAGCGAATCGCTTTTCCGTTATCCATAATCAAATCACAACGCAGCGGCACACGCGCCGGATAACCATAGGAATCGGGATGAAATTTTTCATCGACACTGCCGAAATCGAAGAAATCCGGGCGCTCGCCCCCAGCGGGCTGGTTGACGGGGTCACCACAAACCCCTCACTGATCGCAAAATCAGGCCGTGACTTCATGGAGGTCATCGCCGAAATTTGCGAGATTGTCGACGGCCCGGTCAGCGCCGAAGTCACCGCCACCAACTCCGCTCAGATGATCGACGAGGGCCGCAAACTGGCAAAAATCGCCGATAACGTCACGATCAAACTGCCGCTGACCTTCGACGGGCTGGTCGCGTGCCGCACGTTGGTGGACGAAGGCCACACCACCAACGTCACCCTTTGTTTCAGCGCAAATCAGGCATTGCTGGCCGCAAAAGCGGGCGCAACGTTTATCTCTCCCTTCATCGGACGTCTCGACGATATGGGCATCGACGGCATGGAGCTGATCGAGGAAATCCGCGCCATCTACGATAATTACGGCTTCGAGACACAAATCCTTGCCGCCTCCATCCGCACCGTCAACCACGTCAAGGAATCCGCCATCGCGGGTGCCGATGTCGCGACATTGCCACCCAGCACGCTTTATGCGCTGGCAAAACATCCGTTGACTGACAAGGGACTTGAGGCTTTCTTAAAGGACTGGGAAAAAACGGGGCAGTCGATCCTCTAAGGGTCGCCGGATAAAAAGCGCAGTGACAAAACGGACGCGCAGGGTGAGAGAATAAGCATGAGCAAAGACGGACCAGGCAGCGAAGCGGTCGCGCGCGAGCCGAGACGCACAAAAATGGGGCGCAGCGCAGTAAGAGCGATGCTGCTGGAAAAACCCGAAATCGTGCTGGACGATGCCGAAGTGTCCGCGATGATCGTCGATGCGGCTGCCAAACGCTACGGCAAGAATGTCGTCAGCTTGCAAACCGCCGTCATGGCACGGATGCGGGCGCGCTTGCGGGCGATCGAGATCGAACGCGAAGAAATGATCGACGCCGCCGAAATGAACATGATGTCGATGAGCCAGGTGCACGACGCAATCCTGCAAATGCTCGAAGCGCCCAGCTTCCGCGATTTCATCGATATTGTCGGCAGCCAGTTTGGCGAATTGCTTGCCGTCGATTCTGTGCGCTTATGCGTTGAAACGGCCCCGGCGGGCGACGATAAAGACGCCAGCGAAATCGGTACTCTCTGCCCTATCCCATTGGGTTCAGTTGATAAATTCTTCCACGGTGCACCGTGGGGCGTGTCCCTGCGCGCGCTTGAGGAACCAACCAGCCGCTATCACAGCCACCGTGATGTGACGTCGGAGGCGTTGGTCCGCTTGGATTTCGGCCCCGACACCCGCCCCGGTGTGCTGCTGTTCGGCGCACAAGACCCTGACCGTTTTCACGAGGATCAGGGCGGCGAATTACTGGTCTTCCTCGGCGGCGCCGTCAGCCGCGTCATGCGCCACTGGTTGGATGAACCGGAGATGGGCTGAATCGGGCTTTCACTGAGGTGGTTCACTTGAAGTATCGTCACCCCTGACTTGTTACGGGGGTCCAGTTCCGGCGGAAACGCTGTTCTGGATTACCGTAACAAGTCCGGCAATGACGAGAATGAAAGCTGACGCATACTGACTTGAGGCAGGGGTCTTTCCAAAATGACCACAAACGCCACATCCGCCACCCTCGTCGAAGCATGGCTGCGCGCGCTGGTCGTGCGCGACACCAGCGAGGCGACAAGGGTGGCTTATACCCATGATGTCTGGCGGTTCTTGGCCACCCTCGGCGACGCCCAAAACCTGCCCGCCGCACGATTGGGCGCGGTAACACCGCAGGAATTGCGGGCATGGATGGCGGATTTGCGCCATGACGGGCTGTCAAAGGCCAGCGTAGCGCGGGCGCTCTCATCTCTTAAAAGTTTTTACAATTACATAAGTGAAGCGCATGGCGTGCGCGCCGATGTGGTGCGTGCGGCGCGTGGCCCGAAGGGCGTAAAACCCCTGCCACGTCCCCTTACCGCCCCCGATGCGGCGGCTGTACTGGACGCCACCGATCTGACCGCGACAAAACCGTGGGTCATCGCCCGCGATACCGCAATTCTCACCCTGCTCTACGGCTGCGGCTTGCGCATCTCCGAAGCCCTCTCCCTGAGCGGACGCGATGCCCCCTTGGGACCAAACCTGCGCATTACAGGCAAACGGCGTAAAGAACGGATGGTCCCCGTCCTGCCCGCCGCCCGCAAAGCCGTCGATACCTACATCACCGCCTGCCCCCATGATCTCAGCGGCGACGGCCCGCTGTTCGTCGGTGTGCGCGGCGGAGTGCTGAACCCGCGTCAACTGAGCGGCACGATGCAGACGATCCGCCAAGCCCTCGGCCTGCCCGACAGCGCCACCCCCCACGCCCTGCGCCACTCCTTCGCAACGCATCTGCTGAGCGCCGGAGGCGATTTGCGGGCGATCCAGACCTTGCTGGGCCATGCCTCGCTCTCATCAACCCAGCGATACACCGAAGTGGATGAAAAACGGTTGCTGGAAGCCTACAGCGCCGCCCATCCCTCAGCGATTGGAGATTTGTGATGGACCGGCAATGCCCGTGCGGTTCCGGGGCGGCGTTTGCCGCGTGCTGCCAACCTTATATCAACGGCACAGCCCACGCGCCCACCGCAGAAGCTCTGATGCGGTCCCGCTACACGGCATTCGGTGAGGGGGCGGCGGATTATCTGTACGACACCCGCGACCCGAACGCGCATTACCGTGATGAACGCGCCGAGATCCTGCAAAGCATCAACGGAACCGAATGGCTGAAGCTGACCATCCTCGCCACGCAAAAGGGCGGTGCGAAAGATGACGAGGGCGTTGTCGAGTTCGCTGCCGCTTTCCGGCCAAAACGCCCGAAATTCATGGCTACCGCAACACCGGACGATGGGATCAAACAAATGCGCGAGCGGTCGTTCTTCATCCGTGACGAAGGCCGCTGGTTCTACATCGACGGCGACCAACTCGACCCCTACCGCCCGAAGCCCAATGAACCTTGTTGGTGCGGCAGCGGTAAGAAAACGAAGAAGTGTCACGGTTAGTGTGAATGCCATCGACACAGTCATAGACTGTACATAGGCTGCTCCGCACGCCAATCATAAGGACATGACGCATGACCGACGCCGCCCTGCCGACCCTTGAGCAACCCGATAACGACCCGTGGATTTGGCTGGAGGAGGTGGACGGTGAAAAAGCGGTCGCATGGGTCGATGAGCAAAGCGCGGCAACCAAGGCGCTGTTCTCCGGTGCGGGATTTGACAAAGACCGCGACGATCTCGCCTTTATCATGGACCGCCCCGACAAATTGCCCCACATCACCCGTCGCGGGGAGTGGATCTACAACTATTGGCTGGATGCCAACAATCCGCGCGGTATTTGGCGGCGTACGACGCTGGCATCGTTCAAAACCAATACACCGGATTGGGATGTGGTGCTTGATCTCGATGCGCTTGCGGAAGCTGAGGGCAAGGACTGGATATGGGCGGGATCGAACACCCTGCCCGGCGCACACGATATTGCCATGCTGCGCCTGTCAGACGGCGGTGGCGATGCCACGGTAATGCGTGAATACGATATCGGGGCGCGCACCTTTGTGGCGGGCGGTTTTGAAATCGCGGAGGCGAAAACAAATCTCGAATGGCTGGATCGCGACACGCTGCTGGTCAGTTCTGCGCTCGGTGATGGCATGGCCACGACGTCCGGCTACGCCCGCACGGCGCGGATTTGGAAGCGTGGGCAGACTTTCGCGGAGGCGCAGGTAATCTTTGAAGTCCCCGAAGACCACATGGCCTGTTGGATTGGCGTCGCACGCACCCATGCCGATGCGCCGCTCGAGTTCGTCGATCAAATCTCGTTCTACGAGACCGATTACCACATCGGCGACGCGACCGGCCCTAAAGTGCGCATCGATGTGCCGCTGGATTCGGAGAAAGACTTCGATGGCCGCTCGCTGAGCGTCAAACTGCGCACCGAATGGCTGGGCCATGCGCCCGATACCGCATTGGTGATCGATTACGCGGCTTTCTTGAATGGCTCCCGCGACTTCAAAGTGCTGTTCGTCCCCACCGCCCGCCATGCAATCCAAGGCATGGCGTGGCTGCGCTCGGATACACTGATGGTCTCGACACTGGACGAGTTGAAGCCCGTTCAAACAATCTGGACCCGCAAGGGTGACGACTGGAGCAGTAAGCGCATTGAAGGACTGCCCGATATCGGCATCGCCTACGCGTGGCCGATGGATAGCGAGCGCTCGGAGTCGAACGGTGACATGTTGGCGATGGTGCAAAACCCGCTCACACCGCCCAGTCTGATGCATATTGAGGCCGGATCTGCACCCGCGCTGTTGAAACAGGCACCCGAAAATTTCGACGCCACGGGATTAGAGGCAACGCAACATGAGGCGATCTCCTCCGACGGCGAGCGCATCCCCTATTTCCAAGTCGGCCCCAAAGGCGCAAGCGGCGATGCGCCCGTGCATCTGACGGCCTATGGCGGTTTCGGCATCCCGATGCTGCCCGGTTATGACAGCAGTATAGGCAAGACATGGTTAGAGCGCGGCGGCGTGGCCGTAACCGCTTGCATCCGGGGCGGCGGCGAGTTCGGCACGGCGTGGCATGATGCGGGGCGGCTGGCCGCGAAAAAGCAATCGCACAATGATTTCGCCGCTGTTGCCGCGGATCTCGTAAAACGCGGCGTGACTGTGCCCCGGCGCATCGCGGCGGAAGGCGGCTCGAATGGCGGGTTGCTGATCGCGAATATGCTGACCCGCTTTCCCGACCATTTCGGCGCACTTTTCTGCACCATCCCGCTGATCGACATGCGCCGCTATACCAAGCTGCTGGCAGGGGCGAGTTGGATGGCAGAATATGGTGATCCTGAAAAGGCGGAAGACTGGGCCTTCATCAAAGAATTCTCAGCCTATCAGGCGGCTCAGGCGGGACAAAACTATCCGCCGATCCTGATCGCCACAGCCCGCAAAGATGACCGCGTCCACCCCGGCCACGCGCGCAAGATGACCGCAAAACTGCAAGCGATGGGCTACGACGCCCATCTTTATGAGCCACCCGCCGGCGGGCACGGCTATGGCAAAGACAACAGCGAACGCGCGGCATTCATGGCACTGGGCTATGCGTTCATGCGGTCGAAGATCGGGTGGGAGTGAGGCCTGCTACCATAGTCATTGCCGGACACTCGTGGACTTGTTCCGGCAATGACCCTTAAGTTTTGAATTACGCCGAAGCGTCGTAGATCTTGCCGATATTGCTGCCCAGCGCCGCTTCAAACTCGGCATCGGACATCGCGACATTCAAGCCTTCGGTCAGCGCACGGCTGAAGCTGGCAATCATTTTCGTGTTCTTCGACAGGCGCGCACAAGCATCATCGGTGCTGTAACCACCCGACAGCGCCACAACGCGAAGCACGCGCGGGTGATCGGCCAGCGCGTCATACATATTCGCCTCATTCGGAATGGTCAGCTTGAGCATCACATCCGCCCCCTCGGCGGGAAGCGTCTCAAGGTGCTTGAGAATTTCCGCTTTCATCAGCGCTTCCGCCTCAGATTTCGTCTTCGAATGGATGTTGATTTCCGGCTCGATCATCGGCACGAGGCCCGCGTCGGTGACAATCTTCGCAACCTCAAACTGCTGCGCGACAATATTGGCGATGCCCGTGGCGTTCGCCTCATTGATAACCGAGCGCTCCTTCGTGCCGAAAACGCCTTTGCCCTTCGCGGTGGCAAGCAAATCTTCAAGGCCGGGCATCGGCTTCATCATCTGAACCCCATCCGCTTCCGCTTCCAGGCCCTTATCGATCTTGAGAAAAGGCACAACACCGCGATCATTCCACAGCATATCGGCGACAGGCTTGCCATCGATCTCAGAATTCATCGTCCGCTCAAACAGGATCGCACCAATGACTTTAGAGCCGCTGGTGAACGCATCCGCCATGATAATGCGTGTGCGCATGGCATGCATCGCGGCGAACATTTCCTCATCGCCGTTATAATCGCTCTCCTTAACCCCATAAAGGCCCAAGGCCTTGGGTGTTGACCCGCCACTCTGGTCGAGGGCGGCGATAAAGCCGGTGCCGGTTTCGATCTGGGTGCGCATTGCGGCGAGGTCTGACATGGAAAGCTCCGATACTGGTGATTCTCAAATTGGGGACGTTGTATAGCGTTTCAGATGAACTTTTAAACAAGCATGATTAATCCCCCGAATTGAATTTATGGAACCTTAACGGTCCGGCCCGCGTTAACCGATAAGCGCAAAAGAGGTCACCCGCTTCATACGCGCAATGAAATTTAAGGAACCTAAATCATGCGTAGCATTCAAGCAGCAACACTCGCACTTTCCCTCGCATTTGCAGGGGCGACAACAACCGCTTCCGCACAATCGCTGGTGAATAATGAAACAGTCGGCGGCTTGCTTGGCGCAGTGGCTGGCGGCGTTCTCGGTAGCCAAGTGGGCGGCGGTTCAGGCAAAACCGCAGCAACGATTGCCGGTACGTTGATCGGCGGCGTTGCGGGATCTCAGGTTGGCAAAAATATCGGAACGACCGCGCCGTCCTACGCGGCACAACCCGCTCCGGCGTATTCGGCACAACCTTCTTATTCCACGGGCACCAGCGCAACGGGCTACTATACACCACCCGCCACGTCGTATCAGTCGCAAACATATGGAACGACACAGCCGACTTATGCGGCACCTGCGCCCACATACAGCGGCACGTCGCAGACTTACGCGTCACCAACCTACGCGCCACAGCCATCCACAGCGACGACCACCTACAGTCAACCAACTTACAACCAACCAACTTATTCTCAGCCCACGTATAACCAACCGAGTTATAGCCAGCCTACTTATACGGCACCCAGCTATACTCAGCCAACGGTTCAAACTTACCAAACGTATTCAACATATTGATCGCGAACTACTCCGACAGAAACCCCGTCATCCCCGCAATGGCGGGGTTTTTTCCGGCAGCGATCATGACTTTCGCCGCTTCATCGCGTCAATAAAACCATCCCGTTCGGGCGTATCAGCGATCTGACCAGACACCTGAGCGATAAACGTTTCCACATTATCAGCATTTTTAGCGGCGCGATTGACGACGGACGAAGCAATCGGTCCCATAGTCAAAGCCAGCAATTGCGTCGCCCGTTTCTTCACCGCTTCATCAACCGCACCATGTTGCACATCAACGTGCTGCGGTTCGCCGTCTTCCCTCTGGTGCAGCTCAAAAATCTCAGCTTCAGGCACCACAACGACCGAATTAACCGCTGCGAGGAAGGCATGGCGTTCCTGTGGTGATGCGATTTTATCAGCCAGCCCTTTCACAAATTTCTCTTCTGAAAGAGCGCCTTCACGCGCCTTTTTGACCAAAAGCCCAGACAGCGGGCCGACACTTTTTGACAGATGAACCCGGCATTTCTCGACAAAAGCGTCAGAAAGCTGGGTCTGTCCCTCCAACAATGGCGGGGGCAAAATATCACTGGCATCAGCATCAACCGGCTCTTCCAACCGCAACGACGGCCCCGCCTTCGGGGCAACGGAATAGACCTCATGCTCGCGGATATGCTTGTCCTTACGCGTACCAAGCGGTTGAAACGCGAAGGTATTATCATCACGCAAACACGAAACGACCTCGAAATAAGGCCGTGAGATCAGCAACTCATCCTCACCGGCAAAGCTCATAATCCGCTGTGCGACATTGATCGCATCACCGATGACATTGCGATTGCCGTTCAGGTCAGTGACAATCTTCACCGGGCCAAGGTTGATCCCGGTACGCAAACGCAGCTTCCCGCGCAGTTCACCCGTTATAGAAGTCGCCGCGAACAACGCATCCTCCGGGTCACCGAAAAAGCAGATCGCCGCGCCGTCTCCTGAGTCCAACACGATCCGCTCATCTTCAGGCGCATTTGCAAGCCCCGCCAGGATGGCATCATTCAGCACAGCTTTCATCGACACTTGCCGATCCACCGCCGCCTTCGAGTAATCCACAATATCCACGAAAATGACGCTACAAATAGACGTGCGGAATGCGAAGTCCGACATGGGTTATTCCATCATCTTCATCGCCTGCTCCAGGCTGCGGCGCATCCGGTTAAAGGCAACGCCAAGCGCACCGATTTCGTCTTTCCGGTCCGTTCCGAATTCGGGAATGTTAAAGTCGCCTGTGCTGATCTTATCCGCATCCCCGGCCAGCCGCATGATCGGCGATACAATCAGTCGGTTGAGCGCGATGTTGAGCACGATAAAAACCAACGCAAACACGCCCGCCAACAGGCCCATAAACACGGTGAACGCCTCAACCGCACTCTCGCGCGCAATCGACATGGGCACCGAGACAACCTGCGCGCCAATGATCTCATTCATTTGCCAGCCAAATCCGTTTGCACTGCCATATTTCGCGATCAACGATTTCGGTGCGGCCGCTTCTGTGGAATGACAGGAGAGGCAAGCGGGGTTGGTGATCCGTATCGGACGTGCCGTGTAAAGCATCGCCCCCGTAGGCGTGGCCCGTTCACCATCGATAAATTTCAGATCAGCATTCCGCTTGAATTCACCGATAATATCCGCTTCCCAATCAGACGCCCGGTCGCGCGGGTTTGTCGGGTTCAGCGTCGCTTCTTTATACAGAAAATCGCTAAACTCATCCGAGAACCGCGCGATGGCCGCTGTCGCCGCGTAGGCGGGCACTGTTTGAGGCAGGAATTCGGGGTGAGGTTCCTGATTGATGAGTGGACGGATTTCTTCAACCGTATACTTGCGGATCGCCTGCGCCGCTTCTGTCATAAGCTCGGCGCTATGAATGACTTCCTCACGCGCCTGCTTTTGCAACAATGACCACGACACCACCGCAGAAAGCAGCAAAGCTGGCAGCAAAACCGCCAGCAAAAGCAGGTTAAACTTCGTCCGAATTCCCATCTACCGATAACCTTTTTTCTCAAGAACACGTTAAAGAGTAGCGACATTCCCGAAAATGTACCAGATAAATACAGACTTCACGCAAAACGTTATCAACGTATGCCGCACGACGATTTCACGTCACCATTCCACACCGATTTGCGCCTTCACACCTGACCGGAACGGGTGTTTTACCAACTCCATCTCGGTCACAAGATCGGCGATCTCGATCAGCTCTTCCTTGGCGTTACGCCCCGTCAGCACGACATGGGTCATATCCGGCTTCTCATCGACGAGGAACTCAACCACTTCGGCGACCGGGATATAATCGTAGCGCAGCGCGATATTGATTTCATCGAGCAGCACCATCTTGTTCCGCTCGTCACGGATCAATTCTTTGGACTTCTCCCAGGCGGCACGGGCCATTTCCATGTCGCGGGCTTTATCTTGGGTTTCCCAAGTGAACCCCTCGCCCATCGTGTGAAACGCGCACATGTCCGAGAATTTGGTGGTGATCAGATCACGCTCCCCCGTGGACATCCCGCCCTTGATAAACTGGACCACAGCGCAAGGCATTTCATGCGCGATACAGCGGAAGATCATCCCGAACGCGGCGGAAGATTTCCCCTTACCTTTACCGGTATGGATGATGATCAGGCCTTTTTTATCGGTCTTGGTCGCCATGATCTTATCACGCGCGGCCTTCTTCTTGGCCATCTTGGTTGCGTGCTTGGTCAGATCGGCATCGGCGGGCGCGCCCGTGTTTTCGGTTTCGGCTGTCATCGGATAGGACCGTCCTTCATTATGGATCACACGCGGCAGTGTCGTGTTCAAACCCTACTCAATAGCCAAACGGGCGCGACGGCCACAGATAATTTCCGGTGCAACCACCGTTGTGACAGAGGTCAGGTCCGGCGGCGCTGTCATAACCGACCGCCCGGTGCACAGCGTCAGCAACAGCGATTCCTCATCTAGTATCGACAAGCCCTGCACTTCGCCGGTCTCGATCAAACGCACAGCGGAACTCCACTTAACATCGGCCCCTTCGGATGACACCCCTTCGCTGGCAATCGAGCCGATGCCATAGGGCGCGGCGTCGATGGCCACAACGTCGATGGCGGTGTCTTGGTCCGTGCCCAGAACCGATGGCTTACCCGGCGTAGCAAAGCTGCGGTCATTCAGGCGGATCGGCTGTGTCCGGGTCGGGATATTCGCGGGAAGATCAGGGATATTCGCAGCGGCCATCAGCGTCGCCGTACCCACGGCGAAATCACGCTCAACAGGGGCATCAACGCGGGATGGTTTGGATGGGGGCACGGGTGCCTGGCGCAAAATATAAGGCTTGCCCTCCGGCACAGGCGCTTGCGCCACATGCCATTCAGCGAAGGTTTGAGGCGTCGGCTTCTTGGTAACAATTGGGGACGGTTCGTCAGCAATCGGGGGCTTGGCTTCAGCCTTCGTCTCATCGCGCGTCACAAAAGACCCTAGAATTCTCTTCTTGGGCAGGGCCGTTTCCGTGCGTATTGTCTTAGACGCCTTTTCCACTTTAACGTCGGCCTTCGCCAGTTTCAGCGTATCCTCACGCGGCAAATCGGCCTGCTGCTTCTCGTTTTTTTCAATCGCCTCTGCGACATCTTTCACGCTGTCATTATACGCAAAGGCCGGAGCGTCACCAATCCGGCGGCCTTCTTCCACTTCCGGCGCAGCCGGGATCGGGATCACAGCGGCAGGTGCGGGCGCCGGCACCGTATACAGTTGAGCGGCTTCATATTGCGGGACAACGGGGCGAACCGGAACGGGCGTCACTTCGGCAAGCGGCGCGGGTGTCCAGACAATCGGGGGAGGTGACGCCGTTTGCACAGGCTCAGGCGCACGGGCGCAGCCGCTTATGGCCAGACCGATACAGATTAATGACGCAGGAACTTGTCCTTTTGGGAACATCATGATTTGCACTCTCTCGACGCTTCAATCGCAATTTTTTGCATGTTTTGAGCCATAATCTACTCTTTGCGGCTCACAACGCCAAGTATGAACTACACCGTGCCCGCACGATGCCACCGCAAGCTGTGTGTATCGAATGCGAAATCTCCACCATGATTTATTGATTTGCATCCGCCGACACCCACAATAGCTTTATCGAACGCACGGGCCATGCCCGTTCCATTTCGACCGCCGCGCTACCGGATTTCAGATCAAAGGATTGTTTGATGCTTGTCGTTATTTCCCCCGCGAAAAAGCTGGACTTAGACCCGGTCGAAGGCCTCGCCGCCAGCGAACCGGCATTTCAAGACGACGCCACAGCGCTGGCAAAAGTCGCGGGCAAACTGTCCGTACCGGAACTGCGCAAATTGATGAGCATCAGCGAAAATCTGGCACAATTGAATGCGGAAAGGTTTGCCGGTTTTGAGGCGGTATCGACAGCAGATAATGCGAAACAAGCCGCCTTTGCTTTTGCGGGCGACACTTATCAGGGTCTTGAGGCCGGCTCGCTCGACACCGATGAGGTCGCATGGGCGCAAGATCATCTGCGCATTTTATCCGGCCTCTACGGCGTCTTACGCCCGCTCGATAAAATACAACCCTACAGACTCGAAATGGGCAGCCGCCTCAAAACGCAGCGGGGCAAGTCACTTTATGAGTATTGGGGCGATACATTATCAAAAGCACTGAATGAACAGGCAGAAAATGTCAGTACCAAAACACTCGTAAACTGCGCCAGCCAAGAATATTTTGGCGCGGTTGATCTAAAAGCGCTCAATTTGCGCGTTATCACGCCGGTATTCATGGAAGTTAAAGCAGGCGAAGCAAAAATTGTCAGCTTTTACGCAAAAAAAGCGCGCGGGGCGATGGCACGCTACATGATTTCACAAAGATTAACAAAACCTGACGATCTGAAATCATTCGACACAGGCGGGTATCGTTTTGATACGAATATGTCTGAAGAAGATCGCTGGGTGTTTTTGCGTGAAGCAACTTAAGATGCCGGACTTTGCAAACTGTTAAAGTTATGGTAACCTTACGTCACATGAGTTTTTTTGAGTGTATGTAAGGAGTCTTCAAAATGGCTGTTTTTGCAAGTTTCAGCAGTTCGATAACAGGCAGCGCCGCCGCGGATATTATCATCGGTCAACATGGCAGTAGTGCAACGGTTCAAACGATTGATGGTGCGGCCGGCGATGATCTAATCTTTGGCGACCATGATTATGTGTTTCTCGACTCAGCCGCAGGCAACAATTCTATTGGCACAGCGCTTAATATTAATCCATCAGGCAGATGGTCACGCAAGAATAACCCGGATATAGGCGACACAGATATACCTTACACAACGATCATTGGCACAGGATCCGGACAGTTTGATTATTTCGCCGTAGCCATTGGTGCGGGTCAAACAATCACATTGGATATGGATCATGCCGCCACATCACTTGGCGGACCATCTTTCGATCCGGAGGTTAAGATCTTCAACGGAGGCGGCACCTTGCTCGCCTCCGATGACGACAGTTCAACCTTAAACGGGAACCGGGGATCGACCAGCAGTTTGGATTCGTACCTCACCTATACTGCACCGAGCACCGCCACTTACTATATCCGCGCAGAACGTTTCAATGATACGACGATCAGCTCCGGCCAAACCTACATGCTGAACGTCTCTGTCACAGGGCACGCCAATACAAATATCGCCAATTTCGCGCGGGATGTGATCCGGGGCGGCGACGGGAATGATGTCATATATGCGGTCGACGGCGATGATTTTGTCGATGGCGAAGACGGAAATGACCTGATACTTGGCGGCAATGGTGACGATAACCTACGCGGGGGCACAGGCAATGACAGCATCGCGGCAGGGCTGGACAATGACTTCATCTCCGGCGGCTCAGGTGTTGATACCCTCAGCGGCGGCTTTGGTGACGATACGCTCTTCGGAAACTCCGGTGTGGACACGATCCGGGGGAATTCAGGCAACGACACCCTCATCGGTGGCGGCGACAACGACCTTCTGTTGGGCGGCGGCGGGAATGACAGAATAAACGGCGAATCCGGGAATGACCGGATCGAAGGCAATGTCGGCAACGATACGGTCAATGGCGGCAGCGGCGATGACACCATCGAAGGCCAAGCCGGCAATGACCGGCTGTTTGGATCATTGGACAGCGACAGCATTACGGGCGGCACTGGCGATGACTACATTAACGGTGGCAGCGGTGCCGACCGGATCGACGGCGAGAGCGGCAATGACACGATTTTCGCTTCAAATGATAACGACTTGGTTTCCGGTGGCATTGGCGATGATCTCATCAACGGCGGCTCCGGTCTGGATACGCTCAGCGGTGATGATGGTGCCGACACGCTGCTCGGCTCGTTTGGCAATGATATCCTGAACGGCGGGAACGGGGCTGACTCGCTGAACGGCGGCAACGGCAACGATCAGCTTAATGGCGGAAGCGGGAGCGATATTCTGCGTGGCGGTCGTCAGAATGATTCACTGTTTGGCACGAACGGCAATGACAGCTTGTTCGGCGACAACGGGGCCGATTTGCTGAACGGCGGAGCGAACTCCGACTTCTTGCGCGGCGGTAATGCCAATGACCGGATTTTCGGCAGCGCCGGCAATGATACGCTGAACGGCGATGACGGGAACGACACGCTTGGCGGTGGATCGGGCAATGACCGATTCGTCTTCAATAACGGTTGGGATGACGACCGCATCATCGATTTCGCGAATAACGGAGCCGAGAAGATCGACCTTTCGGCAGTTGCAGGGGTCGTGAATATCGGCAGCCTGACCTTGTCAACAGTCGCCGGAAACGCCTGGATCGAGTACGCCGGAAACTCAATTATCGTACAAGGTCTGACGGCTGGCGATCTCGACAACAGCGACTTTATCTTCTGATTTAGTAGCATCCGCGCTACTGTATCTTCCAAATGGTAACAGTAGCGCGGAGCGAAGCATGGCGATCCTGACGGTCACAAACACCGATAATGCGGGTGCTGGCAGCTTGCGGGATGCGATTGAGCAAGCTCGCGCAAATGGTACCGGCGCGGATACTATCATTTTTGACAGCGCACTGCGCGGAGAGACGATCTATTTAGAGGGAGCAACCCCAACAACACGCGCGCTAACGATCGCATCCGGCACGGTAACAATCGATGGCGATATCAATGGCAACGGGCGTGCTGACATAACGATATCCGGCGATTCCAATAGAAATGGTATATCCGATACCGGTGACGCCACGATACTGGCCATTGCTAGCGGATCGACAGTAACACTCGATTCTGTGAATATCACAGCTGGAAGAGGCATTAGTCCGGGAGTCGGATTCAATGCCACCCCTAATGCTTCAGCGATCATGAATTCGGGGAACTTCACGCTCAACAACAGCTCGGTCAGCGACGGCGTATCCTATCAATATTTCAGAGGGGGCGGGGCGTCCGCGATCACGAATTTCGGAACGATGCTTATCGAGAACTCCGAAATAACAGGAAACTACTCACATGGCATGGATGGGCGAGGATCTAAATACGGACCGAAAACCGGTCGTGATGCGGGCACAGTATTCAATCTCGGCGATCTGACAGTTCGGGACACGACATTCACAGGCAACACGGCTGTAGGTGGTTCGGGCGGTGGCGGTTTTTCAATACTTGGCGGGATGCCCGCCTCTCAGGCGGGGAGCGCCAGTGGTGGCGTCAATAACCAAGGCGATCTTGTTCTGGAAAGAACATTGTTCGCTCAAAACATCGGCATCGGACATGATGGTGGAAACGGCCAACAGGCCAGCGCGTATTCGCCAGCACAGGGCAACTTTGGAACGAATGGCAGTCCGGTAGCAGGGGCGTTGTTGAACAAGGGTGGTGCAACAGCGGCGATCAGTGACACTGATTTCGTATCGAACAGAGTTACCGGCGGTAACGGCGGCGATGGTGGCCAATCTGGCGGCAGCTATTACACAAACGGGAATGGTGGTGATGCCAGCATCACAGCGGGCGATATCCTGAATTTCGGAACCCTCTCCGGATCAGCGCGGGTGTTCGGGTCTGTCGCTGAGACTGGAATTGCCGGCCTGGGCGCAGTCAATCCCGGCACGACGAACGCGCCTCCCGGCGCTGACGGAATTGTCCCGACTCCCGTCGATATCTTGAACAACCAAGGGACATCGACGCTGACACTGACCGCCTCGGAAATCCGCTTCGGCACAGATGCGGACGACAGCATTACCGGCACAGCAGGCGATAACGAGATACGCGGTCTCCTAAGGAACGACTCCATTGATGGCGGTGCCGGAGAAGATACGTTGTTCGGTGGTGAAGGAAATGACACGCTTGAAGGCGGGGTCGGTGCTGACAAAGTCAACGGCGGGACCGGAGACGATGTGTTGCGCGGGGGGATCGGCGATGACACCGCAAACGGTAATGACGGCAATGATATGCTTTACGGCGATGAGGGTAGCGACACGCTTTACGGTGCGTTAGGCGATGACACGCTCGAAGGAGGCACGGGCGATGACCGCCTGTTCGGCAATGCCGGACTGGACAGCCTTTTCGGCGGTGATGGCATCGATGTAATCATCGGCGGCGGCGACGATGATTACATTGACGGCGGTGCCGATGGTGACCGCTTATCCGGTCAAACCGGGAATGACAGCATTCTGGGCGGCGATGGCGATGATGTTGCCGTTGGCGGCAATGATGATGACACCATCTCCGGAGGGAACGGCAATGACATACTGTCCGGCAACGGCGGTCGCGATGTGATCGACGGAGACGCGGGCAATGATACGATCAATGGAGGGGGCGGTAACGATACCGTATCCGGCGGCGACGGTATCGATTTTGTAAGCGGCAACACGGGCAGCGATATTGTCTATGGCGGCGACAGAAACGATTTTGTGCGCGGCGGCAATGGAAATGATACGATCTATGGTCAGAACGGTGCTGATAACCTAAAAGGAGACAAGGGGCAGGATACGCTCAACGGCGGCGCTTCGCGGGATACGCTCGATGGCGGGGAAGGCAATGATCGGCTGATCGGGGCGGTCGGAAACGATGTATTCGTCTTCCGCAGCAACTGGGGCGACGATATCATCACTGATTTCGCGAATAACGGCTTCGAGAAAATCGACCTCAGGCCGCTACCCGGCGTCGTGGCCTTCTCTGATTTGAGCATTTCAGACAGCGCGGGAGGAGCCTTGATCGAGTATGACGGAAACTCGATCATTGTTCAGGGTTTGACGGCAAGCGACTTGGACAACAGCGACTTCATCCTCTGAAATCTTGACAGAGAGGGGTTAGACAGCCGCTTACGCCGACAAAAGGACGCGATGGGCAACATCGCTTCCACTCCAAACAAGTGATCGTTGTAAAACACATCACAACTCAACACGAACAGAGGAACAGGCTGGTTATTTCAGATGCGTTCAGCAGTTTATATGGTTCTTTCAGACCATCGTGCTGCTGAATAAGGGATGTGAATGCTTAAGCCAGCCGGAAAAGAGTTTTCGGGTACGGACCAACGTGCACCCCTTAATGAAGCGCTCCGGCGGCACGGTCAGTCTGTACCGGGACAAACTGCGGGACGGCTGTTCGCGATGGCGTGCGTGTCTTTGGAAATCACGCAGCGGTGTAATTTGGACTGCACCTTATGTTATCTGTCGGATCGGGCCGAAATGGCCAAGGATGTCCCGCTGCCAATCCTGATAGACCGGATCGGAATGATCCACCGCCATTACGGCGCGGGAACATCAATACAGATTTCGGGGGGCGACCCGACCCTGCGCAAAATTGAGGATCTGGAGGCAATGTGCCGCCATATCCGGTCACTTGGAATGCGCTCCTGCATGATGACCAACGGCATTAAGGCGAGCCGGGAAATGCTTTCGCGGCTATCCATCGCAGGTTTGGATGATCTGGCGCTTCATGTTGACCTAACTCAAGAGCGGGCGGGATATGAGACAGAAGCAGCTCTGAATGCGGTGCGGCTGGAATACATTGCGCGGGCGAGCGGGCTTGGGCTGCGCATATTGTTCAACACCACCGTTTACAGCGGCAATATCCGTGAACTCCCGATGCTGGCGCGCTTCTTTCGCGATCATGCCGATAAGATCACGCTCGCATCCTTCCAGATGCAAGCGGACACCGGGCGCGGTTTGTTGCGCGAACGGGACGGGGCGATCACACAGAACAGCGTCATGAAAGCCTTATCCGACGGGATGGGCCTGCCGCTTGACTTCGACGTGGCCAGCGTGGGGCACTCACTCTGCAACCGTTACACATCGGTGCTGGCGGCAGGGGGCGCAGTGATCTCCCCGCTGACCAATCGCGCCGTTATTGAGGACACGATTACGGCGATGGAAAAAATTGATCGCCGCAGTGCCGGCAACTTGGATGTGGCACGCACTCTGTTGCGCCTGACCAAACAAAACCCCGCCCTTGCGCTGAGGCTGTTGCGCGAAGCGGGGCGCTGGCTTTGGCGATTGCGCAGCGGATTATGGCGCGCGCGGGGGCGGGTTCACCGGATGGGCATCCTCGTACATAACTTCATGGACGCGACGAAACTGGATCGCGAACGGTGCGAAAGCTGCGTCTTTATGGTCGCGACCGGGGACGGCCCGCTTTCCATGTGCGTACATAACGCCGAACGGGACGCACATATTTTTGCCCCCGCACAGATCGACACACCACAAGGGCCGAAATGGTGGGATGCGGAAACCGGACAGGTTCGGGAAACACCGCACGCCGCGAACACACCCACAAAAGCGCCGATGCCCTTGAAACGCTTGAAAGGCCGTCAGCGTTTTGAAGCGGATCAGGCCAGAAAAGCGGGAGGATCATGATGATCCGTAAAATGATACTTGGTTGTTTGATGATTTTGCCAATGGCTTGCACGACGATTGAACGCTCAACCTTACCCGACCCGATTTCACTGGGGCCGCAATGGGAGCGCTCGTCAGCACAGCTTGGGGCGCGGATCAATCACGCGCCTTGGGATGAATTTCTGGCGCGGTATTTGTCAACCGATGCGAAGGGGATCAATCGGCTCGATTATGCAAGCGTGACGCAAGCGGATCGCGCTTCCTTAAACACATATCTGGCAACGCTTCAAAATGTGCAAACATCCACGCTGACGCGGGCGCAGCAATTGGCGTTTTGGATCAATCTCTACAATGCCAAAACCGTTGATATTGTCCTGGAGGCGTACCCGGTCGCATCAATTCTCGACATCAAGGATGGCGTTCTGCCCACCGGGCCTTGGAACCGCAAAGTATTGTCAGTTGATGGCGAGAGCCTGAGCCTGAATGATGTTGAGCATCGCATCATCCGACCCGTGTTCAGCGAGGCGCGTATTCATTATGCGCTCAATTGTGCGGCTGCCGCTTGCCCGAACCTATCGCCCCGCGCATGGCGGGCTGAAGGGCTGGACGCGGCGCTGTCAGCGGCGGAAAAGGCTTATGTGAATGATCCGCGCGGGGTCAGTTTCGCGGATGACGGCACGGTCAGACTGTCGAAAATCTACGCCTGGTTCCGCGAGGATTTCGGCAACAACGAAGCCGAAATCATCGCCCGGCTGGCAACCGTCGCTAATCCTGATTTGCGCGCGAAGTTGCAGGGACGCAAAGGGGTTTCACAATACATTTATGACTGGTCACTCAACGACACAACCAATTAGAGTCATTCGAGATCAACTGTCCCGCAGCAAAGCATAATCCGCAAGATCGGACAGCGCTTTTGCACGTGAACCAAGCGGAGCAAGATGGGATTTCGCTTGCTCCGTCAACAGCTTCGCCCTTTCGCGCGCGCCATCAACGCCCAACAAATCGACAAACGTGGCCTTACCCGCACCCGAATCTTTCGCCACAGCTTTGCCAACAGTCTCGACATCCCCCGTGGCATCAAGCAGATCATCGCAAATCTGGAAGCACAAGCCGAAATCGCGGGCAAAAAACTCAAGCGCCCGGCGATTGGACGCACTCGCCCCGCCCAATACAGCGCCACAGGTGCAGGAAACCTCGATCAACGCCCCGGTTTTCATGCGTTGCAAGCGTGAGGTTTCGGCCAGCGACAAAGGCACGTCAGCATTCTCGGCCTCAATATCGATCATCTGACCGCCCACCATCCCCCGCGCTCCCGCCGCGCGCGCCAATTCAGCGACAAGTGAGCAGCGGGTAAAAGGGTTCTCGTGCGTCGCCGGATCAGCAAGAATGGTGAAGGCGAGGCTTTGCAAGGCGTCACCCGCAAGCACCGCTGTTGCCTCATCAAATTTCTTATGGGTCGTCGGACGGCCCCGGCGCAGATCATCATCATCCATGCAAGGCAGATCATCATGGACCAGCGAATAAGCATGGATGCACTCAATCGCCGCCGCAACGCGCAAGCCAAGCGTGCGGTCAGCGCCGAACATCAGCGCCGATTCCACCGCCAAAAACGCACGCAAACGTTTGCCGCCCTCGGTCGCGTAATGCATCGCATCCAGCAGCCGCGCTTCCGAACACCGGACGCCGTCCACTTCGGTTCGTGGCAACAGGCTTTGCAGCATTACGGCGGTATCATCCGCAACGGCATCCAACCGTTCTTTGATCGTCTCTAACATAATGGCTTACTCAAAGCCGGCGGGTGCGGCACCCTTGGCATTGCCATCACCGTCGGTGACAATCTTCTGTACGCGCATTTCGGCCTGACGCAGTTTTTCTTCGCAATGCTTTTGCAAGGCCGCGCCACGCTCATAAATCGCAATGGATTTTTCAAGCGGGATGTCACCGCTATCGAGTTGATCGACGATGGTTTCAAGCGCTTTCATCGCTTCTTCAAAACTCATCGCGGCGATTTTGTCCGCAACTTCTGCGTCGCTCATCGGGCGGCCTTCATCATCGTTGAAACATGGGCGGCGGTGGACGCCGCAAGTGCCGCAAGGTCATAACCGCCTTCGAGCAAGGATACCAGCTTACGCTCGCAGTGTTTTTCGGCCATCTCGCACAGGCGCTCGGTGATCCACACAAAATCCTCCACCTCAAGCTGAAGCGAGGCGAGCGGATCGGCGTGATGCGCGTCAAATCCGGCGGAGACGATGATCAGCTGCGGCTTGAAATCATCCAACGCGGGCAGGATAACCCGCTCATAGGCGGCGCGGAATTCGATACCGCCTGTGTTGTGACCCAGCGGTTGATTGAAGATATTGCCGACACCCGTCTCACTGACACGGCCCGTGCCGGGGAAAATCCCGCCCTCATGAGTCGATGCATAGAGAATTGTGGGATCATCTTCGACCACATCCTGCGTGCCATTGCCGTGATGGACATCGAAATCGACCACAGCAACACGCTCCAACCCGCGACTTTGCACGGCATGGCGCGCGGCAATGGCGGCGGTGCTGAACAGGCAAAAGCCCATCGCACGGGTTTTCTCGGCATGGTGGCCGGGGGGGCGGTGATCGCAAAACGCGTTAACCGCGTCATCCGCCAGCACCCTGTCCACCGCATCACAGGACGCACCCACAGCGCGCAAAGCGGCTTCGACAGAGCCGGGGCTGATCCACGTGTCGGGATCAATATTGTTGATACCGCTGGAAGGTGCCGCCGCGAGGATTTCGTCTATATAGCTGCGCGGATGCGCCAGCTCGGCGATGCGATCATTCGCGAGAGGGGATTCAACGCGGATCA
>CALFAK010000121.1 GCA_937948985.1 uncultured Neomegalonema sp.
TCGCGTGTTATTTATGTGGAAGAAGATCTTGATGATGTTCCTCTCCGCTGTCCGCCGCCTCAGCCGGAAATTCCCGAGCGTCACAGTCTCTATGCAAAACAGGCGGCCAATGGCATATTTCCCTACGCACCGATTTCAGCGCAAGTGGTGGATACATATCCTCTCCATGAAAGAATTGATACAAATGAAATACGAGAGCTTGATGAAATTGAGACAAAAGAATATATTGAAGCAGACTATTATTATTGGTCACAAATAGATAAGAGCGATAAAATGGGGGAATATGAGAAAAACGCTTTTAAACAATTAGAAATTTTTTGGTTAGGGGCCAATGCAAAAAACGATGAATTCACGAGAATTTTGTATATTCAAAGCAGTGGAATTGACAATTTTAAAATAGGTGATGGGCATTCTTTGGGATATAAAATAGAATATTATGATTTATTCATGAAAAACTTCAATATGGCCCAATCTTATATTATAGATGGCTCAGCAAGTTGATGATATGATAGGCGGTGTCAGTCCAAGGCATTGTCGGCTCCGTCCGGTCTCACAACCAGATGGAAGCACAAACCGCTGATACCGCTCAACTCTTTTCGGGGCAGGCTCTTAGAAATAGGCGCCATCAGCTGTCAAAGTCAGCACATCGCCCGTCTGAAACGGGGGATCGGGCAGCACCGAAGATTATGTCGGAGAAGTTTAATGCACCAATATCAATCCGCATTATTTTTCGATACGCTGCTAGCAATATGCGTATCTTGTTTCTTAATATTTTTTGTGACGATGGTAATATCTATGTTTTTTTCCGATAATAAAATTGAAAACAATAAAATTAAAAAAACACTTATTATTCTTAGATTGTCATCGGGCCTATCTTTTATTTTATCTATATTTATTTCTAAGTTGTTAGGTTATAAATAATAAAGGTAAATTAATGCGCCATCAGCTGTCAAAGTCAGCACATCGCCCGTCTGAAACGGGGGATCGGGCAGCACAAAGACGGGGATGGCGGGCCAGCCCATCTGGCGGGCGACGATCACGCCGACGGGGAGGATCGCGTCGCGTGAACCGAGGATCAGCGCGGCGGGGGCCATGCCCGCATGGCACAGCTCCAACATCACCGCCGAGGAAGAGCTGGAGCCGATGAGCTGGGGGATGATAAGGATTGTCCCCGCGATGGTTGTGCCGCGTTGGGGATGTCCGGCCAGGGTGATTTCAGAAGTTTGCGGGTTCACGCCGCCCCAAAAGCTGATCGGGGCGTCAAGGCGCAGGGCTGTGCCTGTGACGGTTCCGGGGATCAGAGGTGTGGCGCGGGTGGAGGTTTTATACATCATGCCCACACCTGCGCATCGCGGATCACATGGCCGGATTGAGCGCTGCTCACGCATTCTTTCAGCGTGCCGAAGACGGGGGCGTGGCCTGTGTTGCCACTGGCGTAATGGGCGAATTTGGCGGAATTTGTCATCATCACACCCGGCTCTGCGGGCAGGATCGGGGTGACGACGACGCACGTATCGGTGACGAACCGGACGCCCAGATCGGCCAGCGCTTTGTCTGTGCCGTCCGCCGCGAGGGCGGTCATCGTGTGGCGTCCGAGGCAGATGTAGACGGGGACGCGGAAGGGTTTGCCGCTGGCGAGGTGCAGCAGTGTGCGGCATTCGGCGGTTGAGAAATGCGGGCTGCCCAGCGCCACACTGTCGATCGGGCCGTCCGGCGCGAGGCTGAGGCTGTCGCGGGTTTGGCGGATCATGGCGGGGGTGACGGTGACGGTTTCCGCTGGCGGGATGTGGCCGAGGGCAGTGGCGCGGTCGGGGGCTTCGGGGGTGATGCCTGTGATGTGGATCAGGGCGAGCGCACCCGTGGAGGCGGCCCCGGCGCAGAGGGCTTTGAGTTGGTCTTCTGTAGCGGTCGGGATGCCTTCAATGACCGGCACTGTTTCCCCCGCGAGACGGCCTGTGAGCGCGCCCAGCACGGGAAAGAACGCGTCCTCGCGCAGCAAAGAGGCGGGCAAGCCGTTTATGTCGATCACGAGTTGCGCGTGGCGGTTTTCCGGCTTGTGCAAGCCGTAATACGGGGCGCGTCCGGTGATGGCGCAGGCGATGTCGAGGAAGTCGCCATAGCGGTTGGTGCGCGCGCCCAGCACGGTGTTGACGAAGGCGACGGCGTTGGACTCGCCCCATGCTACCTGCCGGTTCAGGGCCGGGCGCGCGCCAGCCTGATACGGGGCGCAGGTCCAGCTCGGGGTGCAGCCCATCTTCTCATGGGCCATCATCAGGCGGTAGGCCATTTTGCGCTGGTCGGGGGAGAGACGGCTTTGGTCGGGTTTGAGCAGGTTCAGCGCGCCGACATTGGTGGTGGCGGGGACGGCAACGCGCGCGCCTTCGCTGGCGAGTTTTTCGCAGAACAGAACGCCGGAATCGCCGTGGTAGAGGCAGCCGTCTATGTGGCCGGAGTGGATCTCGATCAGACTGTCCGCGCCGAGCATACGCGCGGTTTCGACGACGATCTCCATCGCCATTTGTGCGCCTTTACCGTTGTCTCCGGCCAGGGTGGCGCGTTCGGCGGTGGTGAGGTTCACGTCGTCAGTGTCCGTCGCACGGCGTCTTTCCAGCCCGCGTATTTCGCGTCCGCTGTATCGTGCGACATGGCGGGATCAAAGCGGGTGTCGCGTGCCCAGTTGGCGGCGAAGCCTTCCATATCGGGGTAGACCCCCGCGCGCATTCCGGCCAGCCATGCCGCGCCGAGTGCCGTGGTTTCCGGCAGGGTCGGGCGGTCAACGGGCGCGCCCGTGATGTCGGCGAGGAACTGCATCGTCCACGCGCTGGCGGTCATGCCGCCATCGACGCGCAGGACGGTCTCTCCGCTCCCATCCCAATCGCCCCGCATTGCCTCCAGCAGGTCACGGGTTTGGTAGCCGACGGATTCCAGCGCCGCGCGGGCGAAATCGGCGGGGCCGCTGGCGCGGGTGAGGCCGTAGATCGCGCCCCTGCATTCCGCATCCCAATAGGGCGCGCCCAGACCCGTGAAGGCGGGGACCATGTAGAGTTGCTGCGCGGTATCGGCGGCCTCGGCCAGCGCTTGGGTTTCGCGCGCGTCTTTGATGATGCCCAGACCGTCGCGCAGCCATTGCACGACCGCACCCGCGATGAAGATGGAGCCTTCGAGGGCGTAGGTCGGCTTGCCGTCAAGCTGATAGGCGATGGTTGTGAGCAGGCGGTTTTGTGAGGGAACGGGCGTGTCGCCTGTGTTCAGCAGGGCGAAGCAGCCTGTGCCGTAGGTGGATTTCATCATGCCCGGGGTAAAGCAGGCCTGGCCGACGGTGGCGGCTTGTTGATCGCCCGCCACGCCCATGATCGGGATGTCGCCGCCGAACAGGGTGGTGGAGCCGAAATCATCCGCCGAGTTGCGCACATCGGGGAGCATCGTTTCGGGGACTTGGATCATGGCGCACAGATCAGCATCCCACGCGCCGTCGATGATGTTGTAGAGCATGGTGCGGGAGGCGTTGGTGGCGTCGGTCGCGTGGACCGCGCCGCCCGTGAGGTGCCAGATCAGATAGCTGTCGACCGTGCCGAACAGCAATTCGCCCGCCTCCGCCCGTTTGCGCGCGCCGTCGACGTGGTTGAGAATCCACGCGACTTTTGTGCCGGAGAAATAGGGGTCGGCGAGGAGGCCTGTTTTGGCAGTGATTTCAGGCTCATGGCCGCCTTGCTTGAGGATGCCGCAGAATTCGGCGGTGCGGCGGTCTTGCCAGACGATGGCGTTGTAGACGGGTTTTCCGGTGGTTTTGTCCCAAACCACGGTGGTCTCGCGCTGGTTGGTGATGCCGATGGCGGCGATGTCCTGCGCGGTGATGCCCGCTTTGTCGATGGCCGCGCGGCAGGTTGAGAGGGTGGTGGCGAGCAGGTCTTCGGGGTCATGCTCGACCCAGCCGGATTGCGGGAAATGCTGGGGGAATTCCTCCTGCGCGACGGCGGAGACGCGCATGTCAGCGTCAAACACAATCGCGCGCGAGGACGTGGTGCCCTGGTCGATGGCTAGGATGTAGGTCATGGCGGCTCCCCGTTGGCTGTGGTGTCATTCCCGGCGAAGGCCGGGAATCCCTGTTTGCGCAAGCCTTGGCAATGCCATCAAAGATAAGCGTTCGCCAAGGAGTGCGGATGAATGGATACCGCGCCTGCGCGCGGTATGACAGTGTATTTGGCGGCGAGTTTGCCTTGGGGAGGGGCGCGGGGGAAGGGGAAAGTGGGTTATGCCGTGCCGGTTTGCATTTCTTGCAGCTTTTCGACGATGGGACCGAGCAGGGCGATATCGGGTTCGGTTTGGGTCGCCTCGCAGGCCTCAATGTAGACGCGGGCCATGATGGTGATGTTTTGCGCGAGGGCGGCGGGGAATTTGAGGAAATAGGGCGTCAGCAGCGCGAGTGCCTCCGCCACGCTGGCCTTTGCCTCAGCCGGTTTGCCTAAGCCGGAGAGTCTGTTAGCGAGATTATTGAGTGAGGTTGCGAGGTCAGGTGTGAATGTGTCTGGTCTGGTTCTGGCGAGTTCGCGTCGGATGTCGACGGCTTCCTGAGCGGCGTTGAGTGCGTCTTCGCGTTTGCCTAATTCGGAGAGTCTGTTAGCGAGATTATTGAGTGACATAGCGAGGTCAGGTGTGAATGTGTCTGGTCTGGTTCTGGCGAGTTCGCGGTAGGTATCAGCGGTCTCCTGAGCGGCGTTGAGTGCGTCTTCGCGTTTGCCTAAGCCGGAGAGCATGTTAGCGAGATTATTGAGTGATGCTGCGAGGTCAGGTGTGAATGTGTCTGGTCTGGTTCTGGCGAGTTCGCGGTAGG
>CALFAK010000122.1 GCA_937948985.1 uncultured Neomegalonema sp.
GAAGGCGTTCCGCAATGGCAAGCGCGAGCACGAGATGATGACCGTGGTTGCCAAAGGCTTGAGCGATGAGGATATTTCTGATCTCGCGGCGTGGTATTCTGCGATTGAGATCAGTGTGACGGTGCCGGAAAAGCCGGAATAGGCTTTTCCTGTTCGCGGATATTCAGCGCGGTTTTACGATTGAGAAATCGTTCTTCCCGCCCGGTACAGCGCGGGCTTTGATACCGTCCGGCAAGCAAAGCGGGTCAATGATTTGGGCGGTGACCACGTGGGTGTCGTCCATCGTGATTTTTGCCATGCATCCGGTTGGGATGTGAACGGCTTCGCGGACAACTTCTGTTGGGAGGTTTTTAAATGCGTCCGCCAGTCTCGCAAATGAAGGTGTTGCGGAGAGTGCGACTGAAAACACAGTAAAAACGTAAGCTGCTGTTTTAATTTTCATAGCGTTGTCTCCTTATAAGTGTAACTGCGGAACTTAATAAAAGGTTCACGGAGACCTTGATGTGCTGTGGAGCACATTTCAGGCTGTTTACCACTCAGCAAGGATCGCGCCATGAGCGTTTCATGCACTGAAGTCGCGTTCTAGGGGTGTTTTTGTGTAATTTATCCCCGTTCGGAGATGGTTAAGTGCGCCCGGTCGCAAAATGAGACGCATTTTTTCAAGGAAAAAGTGAATTTTTGACGAGGTTTTCTCTTTCAGGGAGAGAATCAAACCTTCGGGAGAAAGCCGGAAGTGCGGTCTTGCAGTTCTTGTGAGGTCGATTGCAGTTTTCCGCGCAGGACGGAAGCGACGCTGCGTTCGATGGCATTGGCGACCTCACTGTCCTTTTCGACCAACGCGCGCAATTTTGCGGCGTTGAGGCTGAACAGGCGGGCGTCTTCGAGCACATCAATTTGTGCGGTTGCGGGGGCGCCGTCGAGATAGGTGACTTCGCCAACCAATGCGCCCTTATCCATCGTGACCAGCGGGATGCCGCCTCTGGAAACGACCAACGTGCCACTGGCGATGTAGGCCAAGGCCTCGGTTGGTACGCCCTCGGATATGACCCGCTCGCCGCTGCGCATTTCGACCCATTCGCCGAGCGCGAGGACTTTTTGTGCACGTTCTTTGGAAACGCCGGGCAGGAGTTTTTCGATCAGGCGGGTTTCTTCCTCGGAAAAACGCAGTGTTTTTTCAATGTAGTAGAGGCGCAGGATGCCGATGATGCTGATGACGATCCAGCTGATCTGGATCAGCGCGGAGGATTGGTTGTAGCTTTCGGTCAGGGACAGCAGCACGGCGGCGGCTGCGGCGAGGTTGAGGCCCGCATAGGTGTAGGTCTGGCCGCGCAGGAATCCGAATTGCAGCGCGGCGTAGCCCGCAAGATAGAGGAAAACGCCGAGCAGACCCGACATCTGCGCTAAAGACATATCCGTCATAGTTTGCCGCCCTGAAATAATGCGGGGTGATATGAACCGTCCTTAACGGCAACCGTCAACTGTTTTGTGTCCAGGCGTGGCTTTGGTTCGGGAGGAAGGCTTCGACTGCGGCGGTGGCGATGACGATCTCGCTGTCCGTGACGTTCAGGCCGCCCTTGATAACGCGCACAGTGGCTTTGCCGCGCGGCATGTGGGCGGTGACGGCGGCAACATCAACGGCGTCAGGATCTTGAACGCCGATGGTGACTTGCACGCGCATTTCGTCATGGCTGAGATCAAGCGCGCCGAACAGGGGGAGCGAGGAGTGGCGCATGGCGTCTTCAACGGCGCGGAGGGCGGCTTTGGTGTAGTCTTGGCCGTGCAGGTCGTTGCCCATGCCCATTTCGATAATGATACGCTGGTCTTTGCGTCCTGTAGTCATGCGACGCGCTCCATGTCGAAGGAAACCGAGATGGCGGCGTTGGCGATGACGGTGGGGTTGCCGCCGTCCGCGCGGGGAACATCGAGGCCGCCCTCAACAACGGTGACGCTTGGCCGGCCGTAGGGGAAGATTCCGGTGATTTGGGCGGTGTCCACTTTCGCGGGCTCGGCGACGCCGATCTCCACGTCGAGGATCATCGCTTCTTTTGGGAAGCCGAACAGTTCGGCCATGTTGATCGAGTTGTGCCACAGCGCATCACGGACGGCGCGGCAGGCGGCTTCGGTGTAGTCCTGACGGCGCAGGGACGTGCCCATTCCGAACTCGACCAGCATTCTTTTCTTTGGCATCGGCACCCTCGCTTTCGCGTTGCAGAAAACGGTGCGCGGGGGCGTGTGTCAATCGCTAAGGCGCATTTCCTGTTGGCGCATGGGCATGGCGTCAATTTGTCGGAACAGGGCTTCGGGGAAAGTGACCGTGGTTTCGCGGCGCTTAATGCCGCCGTCTTTGCCGAGCAGCAGGACGGTGAACGTGCCGCCCTCCACACGCAGGCGACTGCGCAGACTGGCCGGCGCAGCGGGGAATGGTGCGCCATCGCGCGTGACGCGGTCTCCGGCGACAGTGATGATGGTCATGTCGCGCTCGGCCAGTGCAGCCGATTGGGCCGTCAGGAGGGCGGTTTGCTGCTCAACGCGCGGGTCGTTGGCGTCGGCGGCGAAGATGACGACGGGGCGGGATTGCCAGCGCAGATCATCCAGCGGGTCGGCCAGTGCGGGGCTTGCGGTCAGGGTCATGGCGAGCGCGGCGGTCAAAATACGAAGCATGTTGTCCGTCCGGCAGGGAGTGCGATGACTTCGCCGTCTCTTGCCGAGCAAGCGGCTGTATCAGCATCGGTCCATTCAGCGGTTGGTTTCACGGCGCTTGGGCCGATGACCAGCATGCCGGTCGGCTGAAACTGGAACTCCGGCCCTTTGGTGTATTCGTATTTTTCCTCATTGGTCATGAGGGGCGCGCCGATGAAGATGTTCGGGTCGATGGGGTCTGTTGCTGTTTGCGCATTGGCCGTCGTGGCGGCGAGGGTGCACAGGGCGAGGGCGGTTGTGCGGATCATGGTGCTTGTCCTCCTGCTTGTTGTATTCGTGAGATATTGTGCAGGGGCGCGGGGTCAACGCCCCGTCTGGCATGAGACGGGGCGCGGATTGTCACAGCGTTAATCTCACATCGCGGCGAGGAGGGCGTCGGCGTTGCTTTTGGTTGCTTCGCCGGGGTTGTCTTCGATCAGCAGGGTTTTGACCGTGCCGTTCTCGACCAGCATTGCGTAGCGTTTGGAACGCACGCCGAGGCCGCGCCCGGTCAGGTCCAGCTCCATGCCGACCGCTTTGGTGAAATCGCCCGATCCGTCGGCGAGCATGGTGATGTCTGCGGCGGAGGCGGTCGCGTCGGACCATGCGCCCAGCACAAACGGGTCGTTGACCGAAACGCACGCGATGGCGTCGACGCCTTTGGCCTTCAACGCATCGGCGTTGCCCATGAAGCTGGGCAAGTGGTTGTTGTGACAGGTTGGCGTGAATGCGCCCGGCACAGCGAACAGCGCCACGGTCTTACCACCAAAGAAATCAGCGGTCGAGACTGGCGCGGGGCCGTCTGCGGTCATGGTGGCGAATGAGGCGTCTGGCAGGGCGTCGCCCACTTTAATCTCGGTCATATCGGTTTCTCTCGTTTTCGGTTGCACGGATACGCTTCGATGAAATAGCGGTTTTACAGCGAATTGCGAGGGGTTAACCATGAGCCATCCTGAAAGAATTGTCATTGTCGGTGCGGGCCATGCTTCGGCGCAACTGTGCGAGAGCTTGCGGCGCGGGGGGCATACGGGGGCGATTACGCTGATCGGGGAGGAGACGTGGCTGCCTTATCAGCGCCCGCCGTTGTCGAAAGCGTATTTGCTGGGCGATTTCGCGCGTGAGCGGTTGTTCGTGAAGCCTGAGAGTTTTTATGCGGAGAACGATATCACCTTGCGCCTTGGCACGGAGGTTGAGGCGATTGACCGGGCGGCGGGGGCCGTGCGGTTGGCGGGGGGCGGGATGGTTGGCTATGACGCGCTGGCGCTGCTGACCGGGGCGCGGGTGCGGACGCTGGATTGTCCCGGTGCGCAGCTGAACGGTGTGCATTATGTGCGCGGGATCGATGATATTGACGGGTTGATGCCCGCTATCGGGCGCGGCGGGCGCGCGGTGGTGATCGGCGGCGGGTATATCGGCCTGGAGGCGGCGGCGGTGCTTCGCAAGAAGGGGCTGGAGGTGACGTTGCTGCACCGATCCTCGCGGCTGCTGTCGCGGGTGGCGAGTGCGCAGACGGCGGCTTTTTTCAAGGAACTGCACGAGGATGAGGGTGTGCATATCCGCCTGAACCAGACGGTGCGTTCTATCGAGGGCGCGGGGCGGGTTGAGAAGGTGGAGATCGAGCGGGTGCTGGTCGATCATGTCGAGCGGGCCGCGACAGTTGAGATTGAGGCCGATCTGGTGGTTGCGGGGGTTGGTGTGTTGCCGAACCAGCGGCTGGCGGCGGAGGCGGGGTTGCTGACCGAGAACGGGATCTTGGTCGATGCGCAATGCCGGACATCGGACCCCGCGATCTATGCGGCGGGCGATGTGGCCGAGCATCCGCATGGCGATTATGGTCAGATACGGCTGGAATCAGTGCAAAACGCGTTGGATCAGGCGAAGATCTGTGCGGCAAATATGCTGGGCGGGAGCGAGGTTTATGCGGCGACGCCGTGGTTCTGGTCGGATCAGTTTGATGTGAAGTTTCAATCAGCGGGACTGCCGCAAGGGTTCACTCGGGCGGTCTGGCGGGCGGGGGAGAAGCCGCGTTCGGGATCGTGTTGGCTGTATGCGGAGGATAAGTTGATCTGCGTCGAGGCGATGAATGATCCGCGTGCTTACATGATGGGCAAGCGGTGGATTGAGGGCGGGCTGTCGCCGGATGCCGTGCAGATTGCGGATGTTGGCGTGGCGTTGAAAGCGGTTGCGGCGGGGTGAAATCGGGTTTGGCACTGTGGGGTGCCGGATTGGCTTTCTTTTGATATCATTTTGTATGTTGACGCGCGCTGGTTTGCGGGCGCATGTTCCTTTTTTGTTTGATTTGAAAAAGGACGTGAGACACTGGATTTGCTGCCCGCCATAGACCGTCAGCACAATGCGTTGTTGCGGATGATTGCCGCGTTGCTCGTTTTGGCGGGCGGCGGGGTGGTGTCTGTGCTGCCGCGCGGGGTGCGGGAGCGGATTTTGCGGGTGCTGCGCCCTGCGGAGGCCGCTTTGCGGCGGCTGGTGGTGATTGTGCGGGCGGATATGGATTTTGTGCCGCGTGTTGCCGGCGGGCGCTGTGTCGGCTTGCGGATTCCGCGCGGGGCGGGGGCTGCGGTGCCCGTGTTTGCGCTGTTTGATCCACGCAAACGGGTCGGGCCGCCGCGTCCGCGCCATCCGGCGGGTTTCGGGCCGCGT
>CALFAK010000123.1 GCA_937948985.1 uncultured Neomegalonema sp.
AATCTCGACTGGTCCCGCCTGATGGCGGTGCGTCTGGTCAATGGCGAACTCGTCGGGAGGCCGCTCGAAGAGGAGCCTTCCCGTGAGGGGATTGCAAGTGCGAAAGCGTGCTCAGGCTAACACCCCGTCCGCCCCGATCACGCTGTTCCCACCCATATAGCCGCGCAAAACTTCGGGGATTACGACCGAGCCGTCAGCCTGCTGACCGTTCTCGATCACCGCGATCAGACAGCGGCCCACCGCGAGGCCGGAACCGTTGAGAGTGTGCACAAATTCCGGCTTTCCGCCACCGCTTGGCTTGAACCGCGCGTTCATCCGGCGGGCTTGAAAATCACCGCATACCGAGCAACTCGAAATCTCGCGATAGGCGTCCTGCCCCGGCAGCCACACCTCCAAATCATAGGTTTTGCGCGCCCCGAAGCCCATATCGCCCGTACACAGAGTCACCGTGCGATAGGCGAGGCCCAACGCCTCCAAAATGCGTTCGGCACAGCCGCGCATCCGTTCCAACTCGGCGTCGCTGTTATCGGGGTGGCTGATCGTGACCATCTCGACCTTCTCGAACTGGTGCTGACGCAACATCCCGCGCGTATCCTTGCCCGCACTGCCCGCTTCCGAGCGGAAACATTGGGTATGGGCTGTGTAGCGGCGAGGCAGGGTGGCCCCGTCAACCGTCTCGCCCGCGAACATATTGGTCAGCGTCACCTCGGCGGTCGGGATCAACCACCAGCCATTTGTGGTTTGATAGCTGTCCTCGCCGAATTTCGGCAGTTGTCCCGTGCCGACCATTGCCTCGTCCCTGACCAGAATCGGCGTCCAGAACTCCGTCAGCCCGTTCTTGTCGATATGTGTGTCTAGCATGAACTGCGCCAGCGCCCGGTGCAGCCGTACCATCGCACCCGACAGCACCATGAACCGCGCGCCCGACAGTTTGGCGGCGGTTTCAAAATCCATGCAGCCCATCGCCTCGGCGATCTCGAAATGCTCCTTGGGTTGAAAATCCAGTGAGGGCGGCGTGCCCCACACCCGCGCCTCCACATTATCCGCCTCGTCCGCGCCATCGGGGATGTCATCGCGCGGGATGTTGGGCAGTGTCATCAACGCATCGCGCAGTTCCGCATCTGCTTCAGCGGCCTCCGCCTCCAGCTTGGCGATTTCCTCTTTCTTGGCACTGACCAGCGCGCGCAGCCGCTCAAATTCCGCCTCATCACCCGACGCTTTGGCCGCGCCGACTTGTTTGGACGCCGCATTGCGATCCGCCAGCGCCGTTTCAGCGGCGGTAATCAGCGACCGTCGTTTCTCGTCCCGTGCCAGTAAGGACGCCGAGACCGGTGCCAACCCGCGCCGCGCAAGGGCGGCATCAAAAGCGTCAGGATTTTCGCGGATATACTTGATGTCATGCATGGGACCGGCCGTTCAATTGACGTTGTTCGGACGGGGTATAATGCGTGTACAGGGCGGCTGTCACGCTTCAATCCGCATATCACCACGCACACCAAAACCCTCCACCGCACTATACACGGGGAGCATCACTTCAAGTCTCACGTCTTGCACGGCGGATCATGGATCGCGTAGAGCGCCAGCGCATGGCAATCTTTCAGCAGAAAATCCACCGGATGCCTGCCCCGCGCCCTGTGTCCGGGCGGCGTACCGGGCCTGATCGGGGCGATATACTTCCCCGTTTCAGCTCTGACCGCTGCACGTTTTAATTCCCACCGCGCCAGCCTGCGCGCCTGTTTTGGCAGGTCCGACAGCGCTCGCTGCAAGGCCAACAGCCGCCGGTTCAACCGCTCCGCACTGACCATATCATCCGGTGAAGCAATGGTAACAGGCTCGAAAACCTGCACCTCATCGAAAAACCGGATACGCGGCTGCCCCCGTGCCGCACGTCGTGGCTCAAACCGTTTACGTGTGTCAAACAGCGCAAAACCGGGCATGCCTGTCCCCGCTCCATCCGGAATCCCGCCCGCCATCACGGGCGCCGCGCGCGGCGCGATGACCCGCGCCTCAATTCCTAAAACCTGTTTCACAACAACAACCAACCGCCGCAGCGCCGCTTCGGCAGGGCGTAAAACCCGCCAAGCCGCTGTCCGTTGATGCCTTGGCATCACCGAACCCCCCGTCACCGCCAACAGCAGCGCGAGCATCCGCAACAGCGAATCCCGATGTCGGTCTATGGCGAGGGTCCAATCCAAGGGTTCAGTTTAATCCTGTTTCAGTGGTGTTTCGTTTACGTATCCGCATTAAATAGAATTAAATAGGAACATTTGTCAAGCACGATTATAAACTCGACTTGAACAATCTTGCTATCGGTACGACTGAGTGTTGCTGCTGCATGTATGAGCGTAAAAACAGCCGTTTCCTTCATCGATGACCATCACCAATTCGCCAAAGAGCTGGTCGAGCAAGGCGCGTTTGCCTCGGTCAGTGCCGTGGTCGCGGCGGGCATCCAAAAACTGCGCGACGAGGCGCAGGAGCGGGATATTGCGCTCAATGCGATGGCCGATGAAATCCGGCGGCGGGCTGAAACCTCGGACACGGAATTCGTTGAGCATAAGACGGGCGATTTCGCCGCCATTCTCGCGCGCGTCGATGCGGGCCGCACCGGCGCGGAATGAGCCTTTACCGCGTTATCCGACACCCGCTTGTTGATCGTGACATAGAGCGTATAGCGTTGTTTTTGCTCGATTACACCACACTTGAATCTGTCCCGGCGAAGCTGGATAGCGTGGAGGCCGATATATCCGCGCTGGCCGCAGACCCGTTTCGCGGGACCAAGCGCGACGAAATCCACCCCGGCCTGCGCGACTTGCCGAGCGCCAAAAACGGCGTCATCGCGTTTGGAGTCAACGCGCAGACCCGCACCGTTCGCGTTCTTTCTGTCACATGGGGTGGGGCGGATTGGGTACGCGCCAGGGCGGTTTGATAACCACTTCCATCTGGTAACCCCGCCCCCGCCGCGCTAATACTCTCCGAAACGGAGAGCCATCATCATGCGCACAGCGAAAATCGAGCGGGACACGACCGAAACGCAAATCAGCGTCGAAATCAATCTCGACGGCACGGGCGCGTATGATGTTGAGACGGGCGTTGCCTTCTTCGACCACATGCTGGAGCAACTCGCCCGCCATTCCCTGATCGACATGACCATCCGCGCCAAG
>CALFAK010000124.1 GCA_937948985.1 uncultured Neomegalonema sp.
CTGAACGAACCTTAACTATAAGCTGGGGGCTTTGTGAAGCACAACCCCTTGATACAACGATTTTTTCCCTTTCGATTTATACAATCGGGCGATTACAATTTAGCTTTGAACTGATTCAAGAAGCCTAAAAATATTTAGTCAATTATATTATTCATAAAAGGGGTTATGTGACACAGTATATCAAAGCCAATCCAAATTAAGCCGGAATTTGCGCCAAGAATGCGCACTTTCCGGCATTTCGCGATCAATACCGATCGCCTATCACCCTAAACCAACGCCATAATCCGCGAGTTACCGCCTGTGCCGCCCGCTATTTTCGGGACACCGACAACCATCGTCGCACCGCGTGCGGGGACGGCGTCGAGTCCGGCGATACACTCTATGCCCCAGCGGCCCGATGGCAGCCAAGCGTAGTGGGTGTCGAAAGTCGAGGATGATCCGTGATCCAGCGACAGCGTGTCGGACGCGATGCCCATCGCTGCACGGTCGCTCATCAGCATATCCGCCGCTTCGACGTGGAAACCGGGGAAGTGCATCACACCGTCATCATCGCGGTTCGCAAACCCGTCTCCCGGCGCTTTGCCCGCCCAGCCGGAGTTCATCGCGATGCACGCGCCCTCTGGGATTTCACCGTGTTTTGCTTCCCAAGCGGCCAGATCATCGGGGGAAAGCTGATAATCCGCATTGTCAGCGGCTTGCGCGCGCACATCGACCACGACCAGCGGCACGACCAGGTCATCCAGCGGAATCTCATCCACCGTATTGCCCGTGGCGGCAAAGTGAATCGGCGCATCAATATGCGTACCGCAATGCTCAACCATCGAATAACGGCGGGTATTGAAACCGTTGGCCTCGAACGTTGTAAGCTGCTCGACACCCAGCGCCCAGTCTGGAATATAGGTCGGGAATTCCGGCGTCAGCGTTTGTGTCAGGTCAACCACGCGGTTGAAAACACGTATCCCGCGCGCCTCTGCCCGGCTGGCAGCGGTGCCGACAGTACCGGCGGCCACCATCGCCGCCCCCGCCTTAAACAACCCGCGCCGATTGAGTTGAGAATGAATCGCGGCATGACATCCCGGAACACACATGGACAAACCTCCTGCTTCATGATTGCTGAAGGCTTCATAATGTCGCAAAATTATGCGCCGTCCACCGTTGAACAGGAAATGTGATGACCGCTCCCGTAACAATCCGCCCGCTCACCCGGCAGGATGAATCGCACTGGCGCAGAATGTGGAGCGCCTATCTGGAATTTTACGAATCATCCGTGGACGAAAAAGTATATGCCAACACCTTCGCAAGACTGCTCGACCCGGCGGTTTCCGACTTGAACTGTCTGCTGGCCGAAAAGGGCGGGACGCCCGTGGGTCTGGTGCATTATATCACCCACCGCCACTGCTGGCGGGTTGAAGATGTCGTGTATCTTCAAGATTTATACGCCGATCCCGAAGTTCGGGGTTCAGGCATTGGCCGCGCGTTGATCGAGGCCGTCTATTCAGAGGCCGATAAAAACGGCACGCCGTCGGTCTACTGGATGACGCAGGATTTCAACGAAAACGCGCGTCTTCTATACGACCGCATCGCCACACTGACACCTTTCATCAAGTACCAGCGATAGCACGCGTTAGAGCGTTTAATGGACTGAGGCTTCTGCCCTCAGCAACCCATGCGCCCCCAAACCGTCACCGCCGCAGGTTTTTCGCGGCGGGCAGAACTCAATAATCGTCATCATCGCCAAAAAGCGAGTCATCCGGCAGCGTCAGCGAGTCGTCTTCAAAATCTACATCAACGTCAGCAATCATGCTGTCCACGTCAAACTCGCTGTCAAATTCAAAATCGTAGTCCATGACTTATTGTCCCTCTGCAATGTTGTCCGATGTGCAGAGAATGGACCGCAAGCTGTAAACAAATCCTGTCTGATGTAAGATTACCTTCTTTGGAAATCCCAATAATTTGAGGTAATTACGATGTGTCAAGAATTAAGTACGGTGTAATGAAGTCCAAATCCGCCCCTTTCAACCACCCGGCACAGACTCCGGAGAGTTGTTTTTACACCGTTTGATGTCTGTGCATGGGGGCATGGAAAATCAATCTGAAGACGATTCACAGCCCTGCAATGCCAAATTATTGGCGTGCGGGGATAGAAAAAATGAATCTTTATCCAGAGCCAACCTACCCGCCAATGCCGCCATGCAGGGTCGGCACTTGCAGCGCGCTGAAGCCGTAATGGCGCAGCCAGCGCAGATCGCTGTCGAAGAAGCTGCGCAGGTCGGCGATGCCGTATTTCAGCATGGCAAGGCGATCGATGCCCATGCCGAAGGCAAAACCCTGCCACTCGTTGGGATCGATCTTGCAATTCGCCAACACTTTGGGATGCACCATGCCGGAGCCGAGGATTTCGAGCCAGTCATTGCCCTCGCCGAACTTGATTTGCCCGCCGGAGCGGTCGCAGCGGATGTCCACTTCTGCGGAGGGTTCGGTGAACGGGAAGTGCGAGGCGCGAAAGCGCAGTTCGACTTTATCGACCTCGAAGAACGCTTTGAGGAACTCCTCAAGGGTCCATTTCAGCTGCGCCATCGTGATGTCGCGGTCGATGACCATGCCCTCGACCTGATGGAACATGGGTGTATGGGTCTGATCGTAATCCGAGCGATAGACCCGTCCCGGCGCGATAAACCGCACGGGCGCGCCTTCGGTTTCCAGCGTCCTGATCTGCACGGGTGAGGTGTGGGTGCGCAGGATATGACGCGTACCGTCCTCTTTGGGGGCCATGTAGAACGTGTCCATCTCGGCCCGCGCGGGGTGTTCGGGCACGATGTTCAGCGCATCGAAATTGTGCCAGTCATCCTCGATTTGCGGCCCTTCGCGCACGTCAAAGCCCATATCGGCGAAGATCGTCATAATCTCCTCGCTGACTTGCGAGACGGGGTGCAACGTGCCGTGTGCCTTGGGACGGGCGGGCAGAGTCACGTCGAGCCATTCAGAAGCAAGGCGCTCGCGCAGCACCGAATCCGCGAACGCGGCCTTCTGCGCGGACACAGCAGACATGATCTCATCTTTCAGCGCGTTGAGGGCCGGACCCGCTGTCATGCGCTCCTCAGGTGTCATCTTGCCCAGCTCGCGCATTTTCAGCGCGATTTCGCCTTTTTTGCCGATCGCCGCAACGCGGGCCGCCTCCAGCGCATCCTCGCTGTCCGCGTCCTTGATTGCCGTCAGATATTTCGCCCGCAAACCGTCCAGCGCGTCCATCACAAAGCCCTCGTATTAATTAAACGCGGAGTTACCACAGAGTGGCGCGAGGTCAAACCATTCGCGTTGGCCATTACAGAGGTATCAGCGCACCTTGATCCCTGGCCGGAAATCTGTTCCCTGTGAGTGAGCGGTGGTTCGACCATCGCGACGACCACGAGGAACACCATGCTTTTGTACATTTTTGCGGGATTTCTCGTTGGATTCGTCCTGTCCTTGTGCTTTGTCCAACGCCCCCTAAGGGCGCTGATTTGGGGGTTGGTGCTGGGCGTTGCGCCTCTGGCGCTGATGTTTGGGCCAGGCAGCGCGCCCGTTGAGGGCATCGGCTCAGGTCTGAACTTCGCCTTCTTCGCGCTGGGACCGTTGATGCTCATTCCGTTTATCGCCAGCGGCGCGGCGCTTGGCACGGCTGGCGGTGCGGCGGTGCTGTGGGCCGGGCGGGGGCGTGCGCGGTGGGTCGGCTGGGCTGCGGGGGTGGCGCTTGTCGGGCTAGTCGCAGCGTTAACGCTGTTGCCCATTGCTCAGCGCGAGACGGTCCAGCGCCAGCTCGCCGAAGATCGCGATCTCCGTGCCGAGGCAATTGTGCGCGCGGATTTCAAAGGCACACTCGCAGGCCATCAGGTGGCTTTTCCAGCCAGCCCGCGCCTGCACCTGCTCCTCGATTGCAGTCAAATGGTTCGAGCCGGATTTGGGAGCTGCGCGACCAACTTTACTAAACCCGTGGACATACTGACCGGACCGGATACGGTGCTGCTTCATGAGCACAAGGATCCGGTCAGCTTTCTTATCATCAGCATTTCAATGCTAGATCCACCAGATTGCCGCATGAGGGATTACTGCCTGACACAGGAGAAAATTGACCGTTGGTGCGACGAGATTCGCCCTGATCAAGCGAACAGCATCTGGTGCAGCGACACGCCGCCGATGCGATTTTCACTGCGAACAGATGCGAAGGCGACCATCGGACCGTCGGACCGCGACGAACCCGAACTGGCCGCACACTATGCCGAAACACCTCTTGGTCCGGGACGGGTCAGCTGCTTCTACGCCCCCGACCCGGATGACACCGACCGACAAGGGGTAAGCTGCAGGCTCACATTCGATCTGGTGGATGGGGTCAAGGCGCTAATGTTCGCTCGTCGGGCGCAGATCACATCCAATGATCCTGTCTTGACGGCAACGATTTCACTGATCCCCGATTACT
>CALFAK010000125.1 GCA_937948985.1 uncultured Neomegalonema sp.
GTCTGTGAAGGGGCGAAAGCCTGTGCCACGCATCCGGTTTTTCGATGAGGTGCAGGTTTTTGAGCCCGTTGTCGTGATCTCGCCGGATGATGCGGTGAGTGCGGCGCATTTGATGCGGCGGTTATTGGCATTAAATGCTGCACTGGGCGATGTGCCGAAACAGGCGCGGAGGCTGGCGCGGTGGGAGGCGAAGCGTCAGGCGGTCAGGGCTGAGACGGGCAAGTATATCGCGCCGATGCGGCCCGGAAAACCGCCCGGTCACAGGGATCGCGGGCGGCATCCGGTGGATTTCGTGCTGAAGGATTGTCATGAAATGGCGCTTTATGCGTTGCATGATCCTCCCGTGGCGGGCGCGAAATCGGTGTGAACGTGACCGCCGGAAAAGTTCCGGCGGGCCTGTTTTTATGCGGATTGGTCGGGACGCGTGGTATCTTGGATAGTGGCACGGACTGTCGCGAGCTTGTTGGCCAGATGCGCTTGCAGCACATGCGCAAGACCCTTGCCATCACGGGCTTTGAGCTTCGACAGAATTTGTTCGTGCTCCGCAACGGCACTGTGCCAACGCTCTTCGGATAAATTAGCGTGATATCGCGCCCGCCGGATACGCCCCGACAGCCCGCGCAGCGTTTCCGCCAATGTGGGATTGCGTGCGGCGTTCAGGATTGCCGCGTGTATGGCTTCGTTGCTGACAAAATACTGCGCCCGGTCTCTGGCCTCATAATGGCGGACCAGATCGCGATGCATCCGCTCCACCGCAGCGATCTCATCATCGGTAATGAATGTGCACGCCAACTCGCCCGCCAACCCCTCCAGCGCGCCGATAATGGGGAAAACCTCTTCGAGATCAGCGACCGTCAAGGCGGTAACGCTCGCGCCGTAATGGGGCGTGATACGGATCAGCCGCTCGGCTGACAGCACCTTGAAAGCCTCGCGCAAGGGGGTGCGGGAAACGCCGAATTGCTCGCAAAGAGCCTTTTCATTGAGCTTTTCATCCGGACCCAAATCGCCCGCGTGGATCATATTACGCAGATGCTCCACAATCTGTGCGTGCAATGGGTTACGGTGAATGGGACCGCTCATAGTATTCATTCGGCTGCCTCTTGCTTTGTTGCCGTATGGGCCATGTCTAGAATACGGGCGACATGGAGCGCTTCGCGTCCGCCGAAATCCGCGATTTGGTGGCGGCATGATGTTCCGTCAGCGACGATGAGCGTGTCGGCGGCGGCGGCACGGACGGCCGGGGCCAGGGAAAGCCCGGCCATTGCTTTTGAGACCTCATAAGTTTCCGCCTGATACCCGAAAGACCCGGCCATGCCGCAGCAACCCGATTCAATCGCTTCCACCGATAGTCCGGGAATCAGACCGAGGACCGTTTCCACCGACCCCATAACAGCATGGGCTTTCTGGTGGCAGTGACCGTGTAGCAGGGCTTTCCCGGCAATCGGGGCAAGAGAGAGATTGAGTGTGCCCGCTGCTGCTTCCGCCGCGAGAAATTCCTCGAACAGGACGACGCGATTGCCCGCCTCCTCAGTCCATCCGCTGCCTTTAAGACGCGGCGCCTCGTCCCGGAAAGTGAGGAGGCATGAAGGCTCCAGCCCCACGACGACCGCGCCCGCTGAAATGCGCGGCAGCAGCGCTTTTGCCGCGCGTGCCATTTCTTCCGCCGCCTGTTCCACCAGCCCGGCGGCGAGATATGTGCGCCCGCAACACAGAGGCCGATCATCCTGCGGCCCGGCAATTTCGACGCGATATCCGGCGGCGGTAAGCACCCGTGCGGCAGCGTTCAGGTTCTCAGGCTCGAAATAACGATTGAAGGTATCCGCCCACAGGATGACAGTGCGGCTGTCGCCGGATTTCGGCCTTGCCGTATCGTGCGCGGTGAAGGACCGTTTCCAGCGTGGCAAACGGCGATGCGCGCTCAGGCCAAGCACCCGCTCCGACAGCCGCGCCACGCCCGGCACACGGTCTCGCGCATTGCCGAGCCAGCGCATTCGCGAAAGAAGGGGCGCGTAGCGGGGCAGGTGAGCCACAAGCCGCTCGCGCAGGGGCAGACCGTTCCGCGCCAGGCGCGCCGCCTGCACTTCGGTTTTCATTGCCGCCATATCGACTGACATCGGGCATTCGCGCTTGCAGGCTTTGCATGAGACACAAAGCGCCATCGTATCAGCCATCGCATCACTGCTGAGTGCGTCCGGGCCAAGCTGTCCGGTAAGGGCAAGGCGCAAAGTGTTGGCCCGTCCGCGTGTTACATCACGCTCGTTGCGAGTCGCGCGATAACTGGGACACATCGCTCCGCCGGAGAGCTTTCGACATGCACCGTTGTTGTTACACATCTCCGCCGCGCCCGTGAGACCACCGGGCCAGCCGCTCCAGTCATAAACTGTTTGCGGTTCTTCGCGCCGGTATCCGGGAGGCGTACGGAACAAGGTGCGGTCGTCCATCTTTGGCGGATGCACGATCTTGCCGGGATTGAGTACGCCTTCAGGATCGAAACAATCTTTCACCGTCTGGAAAGCACGCACGATGCGGGTGCCGAACATTTTCTCATGAAATTCCGAACGGACGATCCCATCGCCATGTTCGCCGGAATGACTGCCCTTGTATTCAGCGACAAGGTCGAAGGCTTCTTCCGCAATCGCGCGCATCTGTTTTGCGCCCAACTCCTCCTTGAGATTAAGCACAGGGCGCACATGCAAAAGGCCGACAGAAGCATGGGCGTACCAGGTTCCATCTGTACCATGCTTGCGGAAAACGCCCGTGAGCCTATCGGTGAAGTCGGCCAAATGTTCCAGCGCGACGGCGCAATCCTCCACGAAAGAAACGGGTTTGCCTTCCGCTTTCATCGACATCATGATGTTCAGACCTTGGGTGCGTACACCCCAGATGCGGGCTTGAAAGGCGGGGTCCGCCGCCTCTACCACACCGCCCTCCTGTTTGCCGGGATCACCGAAGGCAAAGCCGAGATCAGCCATCAGATCACTCAACCCTGCCAGTCTGCGCGCGTTCTCTGCGGGGTCAACTTCCGCAAATTCCACCAGCAAAAGGGCCGCCGGTTCGCCGCGCACGAATTCATCCACTATCGGACGGAATTGCGGGATGTCGCGCCCCAGTGCGATCATGTTGTGATCAACCAGCTCGACCGCGACGGGGCCGAGTTTCACGATATGCTGCGCGGCATCCATAGCGGCATAAAAGCTGGGAAAGTGGCAGACGCCGAGAGCCTTCTTGCCCAATACCGGCGATAGTTTGAGCGTGATCCGATCGGTAATTGCCAGTGTCCCTTCCGATCCGACCAGCAATGTTGCGAGATTGGGTGGTGCGTCCCCCGGCACGAGCGTATCGATGTTATAGCCACCAACGCGCCGCGCCGCGCGGGGCAACCGCGCAAGGATTTCCTCCGCCTCGGACGCGCCAAGCGCCGCCATTTCGGCACCGAGCGCATCGCCGTCCTGAATCGGGCCGAAGGACCGTTTCGTTCCATCCGCCAGCATCGCGTCGAGTGACAGCACATTGTCGCGCATCATGCCGTAGCGGATAGAGCGCGAGCCGCAGGAATTGTTCGCTGTCATTCCCCCGATTGTCGCCCGCGAGGCTGTGGAGACATCGACCGGGAACCACAACCCGTCGGCCTTCAATCGTTGGTTCAACGTATCAAGCACCAGCCCGGGCTCTACCGTCGCTGTCTGAGCAACAGAATCATATTCGATGATCCTGTTAAGATGTTTTGAGAAATCAATAATAATCCCGTCATTGATTGTCTGCCCCGCTTGCGAGGTGCCCCCTCCCCGCGCTGTAACAGCGATGCCCTGCTCGCGCGCCATCGCGAGGGTCGCCTCCACATCGCTCCATCGACGGGGCAAGACCACGGCGCGCGGCATGATCTGGTAAATTGATGCATCGGTCGCATAACGTCCGCGATCGGCAGGGTGCGACAGCACTTCGCCTTCGATTTCGGTCCGTAATTTCGACAGGCAGGAAAGTTCGGACATGAGAATTCGCTTGACTAAATATTGAATACAAAATTCATTAACCACCCAGAACGCGACAGATCAAGCCTGCACTCGGAGCTGCCAAGAATGAAATCCGGCCGTCATTTCCTGCAAATTCCCGGTCCTACTAATACGCCAGATCGTGTATACCGCGCCATGCACCGCGCGGTAATGGATCATCGCGGACCTGATTTCGGTACTTTCGGAAAAGGGGTGCTGGAAGATATCAAAAAGATTTTTCAGACTGAAAATCATGTTTTTATCTTCCCCGCATCGGGCACAGGCGCATGGGAAGCGGCGCTGGTGAATGTGCTCGCGCCGGGTGATTCTGTCCTGATGTATGAAACCGGGCAATTCGCGACGCTGTGGAAGAAAATGGCCGACAAGTTGGGTTTCGAGCCAATCTTCATGCAAGGTGACTGGCGGCAGGGGGCGAATGCCGAGGCTATTGGAGAGCAGTTGCGTGCGGATAAAGGCCACGCGATTAAAGCGGTTTGCGTTGTGCATAATGATACCTCCACCGGTATCACCTCCGATATTCCGGCAGTACGCAAAGCGATGGATGCGGCGGGGCATCCGGCCCTGCTGATGGTTGATACCATCTCTTCTCTTGGCTCGATCGATTTCCGTACCGATGAATGGGGCGTTGATGTTGTTGTGGCGGGGTCGCAGAAGGGCTTGCTGCTGCCACCGGGACTTTCGTTCAATGCCGTCAGCGCGAAGGCAATGGCAGTCTCAAATGACGGGGGTGCAAAGCGCTCATACTGGGACTGGCAGGATATGGTTGGCCCGAATGAGAGCGGCTTTTTCCCCTACACGCCAGCGACAACGCTGCTTTATGGCCTGCGTGAAGCGATTGATATGCTGTTGGAGGAAGGGTTGGAGAACGTGTTCGCCCGTCACGCGCGGCATGGGGAAGCGACACGACGGGCTGTGCGCGCTTGGGGGCTGGAGATATTGTGCCAAGATCCCGCACTCTATTCCAACGCGCTGACCGCCGTGGTGATGCCCGACGATAAAGGCGCTGATGCCCTGCGGAAAACCATTCTGGACGGGTTCGATATGTCATTGGGTACCGGCCTGAATAAGGTCGCTGACCGGGTATTTCGCATCGGGCACCTTGGTGATTTCAATGACCTGATGCTGATGGGCACATTGTGCGGGGTTGAAATGGGCCTGCAACGCGCGGGAGTCGCCCATCAAAAAGGCGGTGCGCAGGCGGCTATGGATTTCCTTGCAGAGACGCCATAGGCGCGTAACATCGGAAGATACGAAAGAAGGGACCGGGAAAATCCGGCCAATAAACATTTAACGGGAGGATAGACGATGACGATGAAAAAGGTACTCGCGGGCGCGCTTGCCCTCGGCATGATCGGTGGCGCGGCGCAAGCCAAGGACATCTTGAAGTTCGGCCATGTCGGCAAGCCCGGATCGCTGTTCGAGGCAAGCGTGGAGGCTTTCGCAAAATGCGCCAATGATGCGCTGGGTGATAAGGCCGAGGTGCAAACTTTCGGCTCCTCGCAACTTGGTAAAGACAAGGAGCTGTTGCAGAAGCTGAAGCTGGGACAGATCACCTTCGCTTTGCCCTCTTCAGTGATGTCCTCGGTTGATGATACCTTCGGTGTGTTTGAGATGCCCTATATCATCAAGGATCGCGAACACATGAAGCGCGTGCAGGCTGAACTGGGCGCTCAGTTCCAAGAAGCTGCGAACGGCAAGGGATATCGTATTCTCGGTTATTTCGAGAACGGTTTCCGTAATATCACCAACAACACCCGTGCGATTAATGTGCCTTCGGACCTTGAAGGCATCAAGCTGCGCACACCAAAAGGGGCATGGCGTGTGAAGATGTTCAAGCTCTATGGCGCGAACCCGACACCGATGGCTTTCTCTGAGGTGTTTACCGCGCTCCAGACAGGCGTAATCGACGGTCAAGAAAACCCTTATGCCCAGATCGCTTCCGCAAAGTTCCAGGAAGTTCAGAAGTATCTTTCGGTTACAGGGCATGTTTACACGCCAGCTTACGTGCTGACCTCTGAAAAGCACTATGCGAAACTGCCACAAGACGTCCGCGATGAGCTTGAGACCTGCGCGGTTTCCACGCAAGCGTTTGTCTACAAGCACGCCGCAGAGTTGGAAGTAGAGCTGCTTCAAGTCATCAAAGATGCGGGTGTTGCGGTGAATGAAGCTGATAAAGATGCATTCATCGAAGCCTCCAAGCCGATCTATGAAGAGTTCGCCTCCAGTGTTGATGGCGGCCAGGAACTGATCGATACAGTGCTGGGTCTTGCGGCCAGCAACTGATCCGCCCATCGAAACCCCGGCATTGTCCGGGGTTTCATACTTTCACACGAAAGATCGATAACGGCTGGCGGATTTTCCATGACAGTTCTCAAGAACACCCTGCAATGGTTGCTCGAATGGGCCACCATTATTTTGATGATCGGACTCACAACAATCGTGGTGATCGCGGTGATCGCGCGCTTGTTGGGAGAGTCATTCAGCTGGTATGATGAGGTTGCGGCCATCGGTCTTGCCTGGGTCACGTATTACGGCGCGGCGCTGGCTGCGTTAAAGCGGCGACATATCGGGTTTGACTCCGTTCTACTTGCCCTGCCGCAAAGGATGCGCGTCGCCGTTGCCGTGTTCGGCGAATTTGTGATCCTTGCTTTCTTCGCGCTGTTGGCGTGGGCCGGGATGCAGGTTTTGGAAGTGTTGGAGGGGGACACCCTCGTATCATTGGACTGGGTTCCGATTCAGGTCACGCAATCCGTTATTCCCATCGGTGCCGTGCTTTTCATCGTTTGCCAACTCGTCTCAATGCCGGATTATTTGCGCTCTGTGCGTGATGGTATCTCGCTGGAGCACCCTGAAGTCGATCCGGAGGCGTCCTGATATGCTGATCGCGTCCATGTTCGCCATTCTGCTCGTTCTCATCCTGATGAATGTGCCGATCGCCGTTGCCCTTGCCGTCGCGGGGGTTATGGGATTGCTCGTAACCGAAGGGGTTAGCAGCCTCGTGACGGTCGCGCTCGATATGTATGACGGGGCGACCAAGTTTTCGTTGATCGCAATCCCGATGTTCGTACTGGCGGGTGCGATCATGAATGCGACGGGCATTACGGTGCGGCTCATCAACTTCGTCTCGGCCCTGATCGGTTTCGTCCGGGGTGGTCTGGCGATGGTCAATGTGGGCGTGTCGCTGTTTTTTGCCGAAATTTCGGGATCGGCCGTGGCGGATGTGGCCGCGATGGGATCGATTATGATCCCGGAGATGAAAAAGCGCGGGTATTCCAAGGAATTTGCCGCTGCGATCACTTCATCGTCGGCGTCGCTCGCCATTATCATCCCGCCATCGATTCCCATGATCTTGTATGCGGTGTCGGCAGGCACTTCGGTCGAGCAGTTGTTCGTTGCGGGGATCGTGCCCGGCCTTTTGGGGGCGGCGGGGTTGATGGGCGTCGCGTATGCTTTCGCCCGGCGTTATGATTTGCCCGTGGAGGAGGCGTTCAACAAGAGCCGCCTCAAGGAGACATTCGTAGAGGCATTACCGACCTTTGCATTGCCAGTGATTATTCTCGGCGGCATTTTCGGCGGCTTTGTCACCGCCACGGAAGCGGCGGGATTGGCTGTGCTGGCCTCCATAGCGGTTGGATTGTGGTACCGCGAAGTGGATCTGCGTCAGCTTAAGAACGCGATGCTCGACGGGGGAATGCAGACGGCAGTGGTTATGCTGCTGGTCGCAGCCTCGGTTCTGATGGGCGGGTTTTTGACACGCGCACAAGTGCCTCAGCAAATCGCCGCTGATCTGTTGGCCTTTACCGACAACAAATACGTCATCCTGTTGATTTTGAACTTCTTCTTCCTGATCATCGGATTTTTCCTGCACTCGGCGGCAGCGATTATTCTTGTGGTGCCGATTGTCATTCCGCTGATTCAAGGTGCGGGAATCGACCCTGTGCATTTCGGGCTGGTTGTGACTCTGAACCTGGCCATCGGGCAGCAGACGCCCCCTGTAGCCAGTGTGTTGATAACCTCCTGCTCTATCGCGCGCGCGAATGTGTGGGAAGTGACGAAGGTTAATGTCTATTTCGTTGCCGTGCTGCTGACCGTGCTGTTGATTTGTACGTATGTTCCGGCGGTACCGATGTTCCTTGTCGAGTATTTCTACCGATGATGCTGACCCTTGATATTGCGCGGCAACTCCTGCGGGACATATTTGATGAGGGGGACAGGCTGGGCCTGAAACCTTTATCGGTTTGCGTCGTGGATTCGGGCGGGCATCCGCTGGCTTTTGAGCGATCGGACGGCGCCAGCCCGATGCGTTTCGCCATTGCGCACGGTAAAGCGCATGGCGCGGTGATGATGGGGATTGGCTCGCGCGCTTTGTTTGAGCGGGCGCAAGCGCAACCCTACTTCATACAATCGATGAATGGCTTGGCGCACGGCGCACTTGTGCCTGTGCCAGGCGGCGTACTGATCCGCGATGAAGGCGGTATAATCGGCGCTGTCGGGGTGACAGGTGACAGCTCTGACAATGATGAAGCCTGCGCCGTTGCGGCCATTGAGAAAGCAGGATTGCGCGCGGATACCGGAGGATAGAGTCATTCGCGATCAACTTGAGTCATAATTCCCGCCAAGACTTGCGTGAATTATGACACTCTATGGCTCAACCTGATCGCGGATGACTCTAGTCCGCCGATGTGCGCATAGTTGAGTATCCGCGATCAGATTGAGCGGGAATTTGCGCCCAATATCACGTCTTCAAATGCTGCCTTCGGCGCGCAATTTCGCGATATCGTCGTCACCGTAGCCCAAGGACCGCAGAATCGTGTCGGAGTGTTCCCCGGCAAGGGGAGGCGGAGACGATATGGTACTCGGCGTGCGGCTCATCTTAATCGGCTGGCCGATAAGATGCGTCGGGCCGCGTTCGTGGCTGTTGACGGGCTGTGCGATGCCAAGATGTTTGACTTGCGGATCCTCAAAAGCCTGACCGATATCATTGATCTCACCACAAGGAACACCGGCGGCATTAAGGCGTTCAATCCATTTTGCGGTCGGGTGCGTGATGGACAGAGCCTCAATTTCAGCATTCAGCGCGTCACGATTTTCCGAGCGTGCCTCTGCCGCTTTGAAACGCGAATCGTCGATCCAATCCGCCCGATCCATCGCCTTTGCGAACCGCTGCCAGATTTCTTCCCCTGCGACTGCGATGTTCATATGGCCATCCGCCGTTCTGAATACGCCGGTCGGGATGACTGTGGGGTGATCGTTGCCCGCTTGTACCGGCACATCCCCGTCAACCAGATAACGCGCACCTTGAAAATCAAGCATAAACATCTGCGCTTGCAGCAAAGATGTCTGAACCCACTGGCCTTTTCCCGATTGCGTACGCTCCAGAAGCGCGATCAGGATGCCTTGGGCCGCAAAGTGTCCGGCACAAAGATCGGCGATGGGAATACCGACACGCATTGGTCCCTCCCCCGGTTTTCCCGTGATGGACATCAAGCCGCCCAGTCCCTGCGCGACCTGATCAAAACCGGGCCGGTCCTTATACGGGCCATCTTGTCCGAAGCCGGAAATAGACGCGTAGATCAACCGTGAATTCGTCTGGGAAAGGGTTTCATAGTCGATGCCAAGACGCATCTTCACATCAGGTCGGAAGTTCTCAACGATCACATCAGCCTGATCTGCCAACTTGCGAAAAACCGCCATTCCCGATTGGGATTTAAGATTTAAACACAGACTCTGCTTGTTCCGGTGAAGATTTTGGAAATCGGAGCCTGAACGTGGCCCACCCATTTGTGCGCCATCGACCGGCTCCTCAATCTTGATAACATTCGCGCCCCAGTCCGCCAGTTGACGCACGCAGGTCGGGCCGGAACGCACGCGTGTCAAATCCAACACAAGCAAATCAGTTAACGCCCCGGATGCCGGCGGCGTCCGGGATAATTGCCTGTCTTGTGAGGGAGATGATGTGCTCATGCTTATCTTTACCGATTGTCTAGCTGTCGCGTCACGTCAATAGACTATAACTCTAATCAGACATGCGCTCTTTTTATAGCGTGCGCGGTTGATGTGAAGCCCATCGAGAAAGTCCATTTCCTCTTCCGTCAACAGGACAGAGCTGAGCAGACGCTGGACGACAGGATAGCGGTCGTCGGGGTGATTTTTTCTACGATCTCCGGCAAATCGACTCTCCATCGACTAGTCACGGCGGCATAATGTGCTCCCACGCTATCCCTCTGATCACATGATAGGAAACTGCGTCAATAAGACAGCATTTTTTGCAATGTAAAAAAGAAACAGTGTGTCAAAATTTATATCTTGAGGGTCAGTGAATGTTTATTTTTGGCTTTCCTGACTTGGTAAAAACGATCGCGAGAACCGAGATTGAATAACTTCATAAAGTCTTACGGCCATATTGATACTGTTTTAGCGAACACGATTCACCACTCGCGGCTTCCATTGACGCTTGCTGATCCAAACCTGCCGGATCATCCGATTGTTTTCGCGAATGACGCGTTTTGCGAACTCAGCGGATATGATCGGGCGGAAATTCTCGGCATTAATTGCCGCTTTCTTCAAGGAAAAGAGACCAGCGAAGACGCGCGCCGGGCGATCCGCGATGCGGTCAAGGCCGGCACAGTATCAACGATTGAATTGATCAATTACCGCAAAGATGGAACGCCCTTTGTAAACGCGCTGCAAATCGGCCCAGTCTACGATGAGAACGGGAAGTTAAAATTCATCTTCGGCTCGCAAATGGATGTGACCACCAAGCGCGACGAAGAACTGCGCAGTAAGCGTGTTCATGACGCGGAAATGCAGCACAGGTTTTTGAACGTGGTGAATGTGCTGTCAGTGCTTGTAAGACTCACTGCGCGGGAAAATATTTCAGAAGCGCAAAAGTTTGAACGCATTGACGAACGCATCCGTACCGTCGGTAAGGCGCATATGCTGACATTGGTTGATCATGACAATGATACTTTGACAGTGCGAGAGCTTATTGAGGTTATTCTGAATGCTTATGCCCCTAAGGGCATCGACAGCTTGGTTCTGGACGGGCCTGATCTGACCGTTAAAGGCGGCAATTTGACGGCTGTCTCGCTGTTCTTGCATGAATTGGCGACAAATGCTGTTAAACACGGCGCGCTTGGGGTCATGGACGGGCAAGTCCGCTTGAAGTGGAACGTTATTGCCGATGCGGATGGCAGCAATGCGCTTGTGTTTCGCTGGCAAGAACTCGGCGGGCCGGAAGTGACACCCCCCGAACGGGCAAGCGGTTCAAAAATGGTGCAAGATGTTTTTCGCCTGTCGAAAGGATCGCTGACCTATGATTGGCAACCGGGCGGATTAATCGCGACAGGCCAGCTAAAGCTGCCCCGCGATACGAACGGGGCAGCGTCAGAAAGCGACACGAAATGATCAAATCGCCTTATTCTTAAGCCCGCTCCGCCTGCGCCGTATCGCTCAAGGGGTGGGACAAGCGATCGAGCATTTCCTTAGGGCAAATCTGCCAGAATTTGCCGACATGGCGCTCCCACTCGTGCAACATATCCGCGCCAAGCGGACTGCCCGTCTCATCAACATGGCGCTCGATCAGGGATTTCAGAACCTCCTCCCAATGCGCGCTTTCAATCCGCACTGGGATGACCATCTCATCATTGAGATGATCGATCAGCGTCTCACCCGCATCGTAGACAAACGCCATCCCGCCGGACATGCCCGCGCCGAAATTGTCGCCCGTGGCCCCCAGCACGACGACGGTTCCACCCGTCATGTACTCGCAACCGTTTGAGCCGATGCCCTCCACCACAGTCGTCGCGCCGGAGTTGCGCACCGCAAAGCGCTCGCCGCCCTGCCCTGATGCGAACAGATACCCTGCCGTCGCGCCATACAGCACGGTATTGCCGACGATGGTATTCTCGTGCGGTACAAGGTTTGAGCCAAGCACAGGACGGACTACGACAGAACCGCCGGACAGGCCTTTGGCGACGTAATCATTGGCATCGCCAAACACCATCAGCTTGACACCGGGCGCCGCAAACGCGCCCAGAGACTGGCCGGCCGTTCCGGTCAATTTGATTGTCAGATGATCTTCAGCAAGATCGTTGTTCATGCCGAACCGTTGGACAATGTGAGAGCTGACCCGCGTGCCGATTGTCCGCTGGACGTTCTCGACACTGTAGGACAGCTGCATCTTCTCGCCATGCTCGAAAAACGGCTGCGCGTCGTCGATAATCTGCGCATCCAGCGTGTCCGGCACGACGGTACGCGGGCGATTGCGGTCCAGTTTGATCGTCGCCGCCCCGTTCGCATCCGGCTCATCCACCCGCACCAGCATCGGGTTCATGTCCAGATCGTCGAGGTGAGCGTGACCGCGACTGACCTGGGTTAGCAGATCGGTCCGTCCGATTGCCTCCTCCAACGAGCGTAAGCCCAGCGATGCCAAAATCTCGCGCACTTCCTCGGCGATGAACGAGAACAGGTTCACCACCTTATCCGCATTGCCGGAGAATTTCGCGCGCAGATCAGGGTCTTGTGTACAGACACCAACCGGACAGGTGTTCGACTGGCACTGACGCACCATGATGCAACCCATCGCGACCAGTGCCGCCGTCCCGACGCCGTATTCCTCGGCGCCCATCATCGCCGCCATGACAATGTCACGCCCCGTGCGCAAACCGCCATCGGTGCGCAGGGTCACGCGGTCACGCAGCTTGTTGAGCGACAACACCTGATGCGCCTCGGTCAGGCCCATCTCCCACGGCAGACCCGCGTATTTGATTGAGGTCTGCGGTGATGCACCCGTGCCGCCATTATGGCCCGCGATCAAGATGATATCCGCTTTCGCCTTGGCTACACCTGCCGCAATCGTACCGACGCCCGAAGACGCGACCAGCTTGACCGTGACCTTGGCTTTCGGGTTGATCTGCTTGAGGTCATAGATCAACTGCGCAAGGTCTTCGATCGAGTAGATGTCATGGTGCGGGGGTGGCGAGATCAGCGTCACGCCGGGCGTCGAATGGCGCAGCTTGGCGATCATCTCGGTGACTTTAAAGCCGGGTAACTGCCCGCCCTCGCCGGGCTTTGCCCCTTGTGCGACCTTGATTTCCAGCTCGTCACAATTGTTCAGGTATTCCGCCGTTACGCCGAAACGGCCAGAGGCGACCTGCTTGATCTTAGCCATCCGGTTCGCGCCGTCAGTCGGGCGTTCCGCGAATTTGGGATCTTCGCCCCCCTCGCCGGAATCGGATTTCGCACCGATACGGTTCATCGCAATCGACAGCGTCTCATGCGCCTCCTGCGACAGCGCACCAAGACTCATCCCCGGTGTCACAAACCGCTTTCGGATTTCGGTGATCGAGGACACCTCAGACAGCGGGATTGGCGCACCGGCAGGTTTGAAATCCAACAAATCGCGCAAATGGATCGGCTGCTGTTTGTGCAGACCTGCACTGTAGCGTTTGAACGCCTCATAGCTGTTCGTGTCACACGCTTTTTGCATCAGGTGCAGCAATTCCGCCTGCCACGCATGGTTCTCGCCATTGCGGCGGAATTTGTAGAAACCACCGATGGGCAGCGCGATAACGTCCTCATCAAACGCGCGCTTGTGAAGTTGAACTGTCTTCTTCTTGATTCCGGAAATCCCGATGCCGGAGATGCGGCTGGGCATACCGGGGAAGAATTCCGCCACCAACGCACGACTGAGGCCCACAGCTTCAAAGTTACAGCCGCCGCGATAGCTGGACACCACAGAAATACCCATCTTCGAGAGGATTTTCAGCAAACCGGCGTTGATGGATGCGCGGTAATTCTCCAAGCATTGGTTGAGCGTCAAATCACCCAGCAACCCGCGCTCGTGGCGGTCGCGGATGGATTCCTCGGCCAGATAGGCGTTCACGGTCGTCGCGCCCACACCGATCAACACGGCGAAATAATGCGGATCAATACATTCGGCGGACCGGACGTTGAGCGAGCAAAAGGTGCGCAAACCCTGCTTCACCAGCCAGCTATGCACGGCGCTGGCAGCCAGAATCATCGGAATCGCCGCGTTGTCCGCATTCACCCGCTCATCGGTCAGCACGATATGGCCGACGCCGGAGCGGATCGCCTCTTCAGCTGTGACGCGCAGTTTTTCAATCGCGTCACCAAGCGCCCGCTCCCCGCCATCAGCGGCGAACACACAATCAATCACCCGCACCTGATCGCGCACGGCTTTGCTCATCGCATAGTATTCGCCGTTCAGGACAACGGGACTTTCCAGCGTGAGGATTTCAGTCTGTGAACTGTCCTGATCCAGCACGTTTTTCAGGTTACCGAACCGCGTTTTCAGGCTCATCACCCGATGCTCGCGCAACGGATCAATCGGCGGATTTGTGACCTGCGAGAAATTCTGACGGAAGAAATGCGAGAGGGGGCGATATTGGTCGGACAGCACCGCAATCGGCGTGTCATCGCCCATCGAGCCGAGCGCTTCTTTGCCGTCCTCGGCCATCGGATGCAGCGTCGCTTCCAGTTCTTCAAGCGTATACCCCGCCGCAACCTGACGGCGGCGCAAATCGGCCTTGTCAAACATCGGGCGCGCCTCTTTGCCCGCCAGCAGCGGATCAAGCTCGGTAATCCGACCCGTCCAGTCATCGAACGGCAGCGCGGCGGCCAGTTCGTCTTTGATCTCGGTATCACGCAGGAACAGGTTGCGCTCCAGATCAACGCCGATCATCTGCCCCGGACCAACACGGCCTTTCTCCAGCACGTCAGCCTCATCGACAATCACCATGCCGATCTCGGAACCGGCAATCACAATGCCATCTTTTGTGCGAACATAACGCATGGGCCGCAATCCACTGCGGTCCATGCCGCCGATCACCCAACGCCCGTCAGTGCAAGCCAACGCGGCGGGACCGTCCCACGGTTCCATCACGGAGTTGCAGTAAGAATACATTGAGCGCCAGCTTTCCGGCATCGCGGTCGCTTTTTTCGACCACGCCTCAGGGACCAGCATCGTCTTGGTCATTGGTGCATTGCGGCCCGCACGAACCAGAACTTCAAACACGCTGTCCAACGCCGAACTGTCAGATGCACCACCCGGAATGATCGGCTTGATGTCGTCCTCATGCCCCTCAAAAAACTGCGAGGCCATGCGGATTTCATGGCTTTTCACCCAATTCCGGTTGCCCTTGAGCGTGTTGATCTCGCCATTATGGGCCAACATGCGAAACGGCTGCGCCAGTGACCATTGCGGGAAAGTGTTGGTCGAATAACGCTGGTGATAGATCGCAAACGCCGAAATGAACTCTTCGCTTTCAAGATCGGGAAAGAAGATCGAAACCTGCTCGGCCAGCATCATGCCTTTGTAGATGATCGAGCGGCAGGAGAATGAACAGACGTAAAAGCCCGTAACCTGCGCGGCCAGCACGGCCTTTTCGATCCGGCGACGGATGATGTAGAGGTCACGCTCAAAAGCTTCCTCATCCGTGCCCTCGGTATTGGCAATCATCACCTGTTCAATCTCAGGGCGGGTCATGTTGGCTTTTTCACCAAGAACGCTGGTGTTCACAGGAACCTGACGCCAGCCGTAAATGCGATAGCCAAAGCGCAGGATTTCCGACTCAACGATGCCGCGACACGTCTCCTGAGCGCCAAAATCCGCTCGGGGCAGGAAGATCATGCCGACGGCCAGCAATCCGGGCTGTGGCTCATGTCCGGTGCGCCGGATGTGGTCTTTGAAGAATTCCTGCGGGATTTGCACATGAATGCCCGCGCCGTCCCCCGTCATCCCGTCCGCGTCAACCGCACCCCTGTGCCAAATCGCGCGCAGGGCTTCAATGCCTTTTTCCACCACCGAGCGGCGCGGAACGCCATCAATTGCCGCGACAAAGCCGACGCCGCAGGCATCACGCTCCTGATCGGGATCATACATTCCGACGGGATCGGGTGCGCCATAATACTTATCCATAACTTTTATCCCTCTTCTTTCGGCGCAAACATCGCGAAGACATCGGCTTCGGTCATGCGGTTGCGGTTCTCTTCACCGCTGAAACTGTACCAACCGGGGTTTCCATCAACGAAAACCTCGTGATCGAAATTGAAGCCGGTCTGATCATCAAACAGACCCGCTGAAACGATGTATTCCCCTTGCGGAAAATGCTCGCTTGGCAGCAAACGATAGTAGAGGCCGGACCCGCACTCTCCACAAAATGCCCGTTCAGCCCAGTCAGACGAGGCATAAGTTTTAATCGCGTCCGCCCCGGCGGTCACCTCGACCGCACCTTCGGCATGAACCGACATCAACGGCCCGCCGCACCAGCGACGGCAGGAACTGCAATGACACGCGCCCAGCCCCGGTTTGAGTGTCATAGACATTTTTACCGTGCCGCACAGACAAGCGGCGGCTTTCAGAGCGCTCATGATTGATCACTCCTCTTGCGGGGCGCACCATCGGCGAAGTCGTAATAAGTGGGCTGAGACTCCACGAAGATGTGCTCAAATATTTGATCGTCCACAGCGTCATCCAGCGCACCAACTGAAACATCCCAAGCGCCCTCTGCCGCATAGGGTGCGGACCAAAACAACGTGCTGCCGCATTCTCCACAAAAGCCGCGTTTGCCCTTGTCAGATGACGCGAACCATTTCAAGCCCCGCGCTTCGGTCAAGCTCACACCGTTCTCGAACTTCACAGCCATCAGAGGGCCGGAGTTCTGCACGCGGCACATCTTGCAATGGCAAACGCCAATCCCGCGATCACTGCGCTGGCCCTCGAAAGTGACCGCGCCGCACAGGCATGATCCCGTTTCCATCCGGCTATTCCGCCGCAACGGTGGCGTTTTGCGCGATGTAAGCTGCAATAGCGTCCGCCGCCTCGCGGCCATCGCGGATTGCCCAGACCACCAGTGATGCGCCGCGCACGATATCTCCTGCCGCGAAAACGCCCGGCATAGCCGTTTGCTTCGTGCGGAAATCCGCCCTTACCGTACCCCAGCTTGTAACGCCAAGCTCCGGCTGATCCCACAACGTGGGCAGATCTTCCGGTTCAAACCCAAGCGCCTTGATGACCAGATCGGCTTTCAGCGTGTAGTCTGATCCGTCCACTTCCTCAGGTGAACGGCGGCCATCGGGACCGGGATTACCAAGGCGCATCCGTACGGCGCGAACACCAGTGACGCCGTTATCCCCCCCCTCAAACGCCTTGGGCGCGGAGAGCCAATCGAACACAACGCCCTCCTCCTCGGCATTTGCAACCTCACGCATCGAACCGGGCATATTCGCCTTGTCACGCCGATAGAGGCAGGTCACAGACGTTGCGCCCTGCCGGATCGAAGTGCGCACACAATCCATTGCGGTATCGCCGCCACCGATCACAACAACATCTTTGCCGTCCGCGTTCAGCACGCCGTTTTCAAAGTCGGCAACACTGTCGCCGAAGCTCTTCTTGTTTGACGAAGTCAGGAAATCCAACGCTTGCACAACACCCGGCAAACCGGCCCCCGGCCCACCGATCTCGCGGGTTTTATAAACGCCCGTTCCTATCAGGAGCGCGGCGTGGGAGGCGCGCAGGTCAGTAAAGCTGATGTCTTTACCGATGTCGCAATTCAACTTGAAGGTAACACCGCTTTCCTCAAGCTGTCCGACACGGCGCATGACGACGTCTTTTTCGAGCTTAAAGCCCGGAATCCCGTAGGTCAGCAAGCCGCCGGCGCGGTCATAGCGGTCGTAAACCGTAACCTGAAACCCCTTGCGGCGCAGTGCATCGGCTGCCGCCATTCCGGCGGGACCGGCGCCGATGATACCCACAGATTCAGCACGTTCCATACGGGGGCGCGCAGGCTTGACCCAGCCTTTTTGCCACGCGGTATCGGTGATGTATTTCTCGATTGCGCCGATGGTTACTGTCCCGTGTCCGGATTGCTCGATCACGCAATTCCCTTCACACAACCGATCTTGCGGACAGATACGACCACAGATTTCGGGGAAAGTATTGGTCGCTTGCGAGATTTCATAGGCCTCTTCCAGCCGTCCTTCAGCGGTTGCTTTCAGCCAATCGGGTATATTGTTGTGCAAAGGACAGTGAGACTGACAGAATGGCACACCACATTGCGAACACCGGGCGGATTGCTCGGCCGCTTTTTCCGTTGCATACTCGCGGTAAATCTCGTCGAAATCCTCGGAACGCGCCTCTGCGGCCCGTTTTTCCGGTGTTTCGCGGCTAACATCTATAAATTTAAGCATCTTGCTCGCCAAAACGAAATTCTCCACTAAACGGCCAAAGAGCAGGACGCTTAGCACCCGCATGGCGTTGAATGCAAGAGTGATTATATATTTTAAGACAGCAATACTGTCATTTTATGAGTCCAAAAATAGTTAACGCTTGTTAATCTCTGCAATGCATCTTAAAGTAATCAGAGTGCAAACTATTTCGATCGGTGGAGAATCCGCCAAATGTCTCAAAATCCGCAAAATGACAAACTGGCCGTTGCCCTGTTTCAGACGGGATCGGATGTAAGAAAGTTCGGCATTTATTGTGAACGTCCCACATGTCAGAGCGTTATGGGTGAAAGCGGCAATATTGTTCGCCCGCGCATGAACTATCACGGCACAGAACCTGTGTGGTTTTCCACGCGGCGTTTGCATATTTTCATTTGTTCGATTTGCAACAATGAGAAACGGTACCGACGCAGTTTTGTTGGTACGTGCTGGTACAGAATTTCATAGCAGGTTGCCCCCGCGCGCCCGACCCCTTATGAGCGGTACATTCGTCATCGCGCAGGGCCGGATATGACCGTATTTCATCTCGTACTCGTTGCCATTGTTCAGGGCATAACCGAATTTTTGCCAATTAGTTCAACGGCTCACCTCATATTAGCGCCAAAATTGCTGGGTGAAGTAGACCAGGGACCATTGATCGATGTGGCCGTCCATGTGGGTACGCTGATCGCGGTTTTGATCGCCTTTCACCGTGATGTGGCGGAGGCGATTGTGGGGGTTTTTGACATTATCCGGGGGCGGATCAAAACCGATGCGGCGCGTCTGACCCGCAATCTGATGATCGCGACCATTCCGCTGATCATCCTCGGCCTGATTTTTCATAAAATCGGCGCGATGGACTGGATGCGATCTTCAGAAAATGGTCGTGCTTTCAAAGTGATAGGCTGGACGACGTTGATCTTCGGCGTACTGCTATACATTGCGGACAGCTACGCACCGACCCGCCGTGACCTTAAATCCATCGGCTGGTTGGAAGCAATCGGGATCGGCCTTGCGCAGGCGATTGCGCTGATTCCGGGCACTTCGCGGTCCGGCATCACGATGACGGCGGGCCGTTTTCTGGGCCTTTCACGCACCGAAGCCGCACGTTTCTCGATGCTGATGGCGATTCCGGCGATTCTGGCTGGCGGCACGATCGGGGCGATGGATATTGTGGAGAGCGGCAATGTTCAGCTGGGCCTCGACGCCTTGATTGCCGCGGGTTTGAGCTGCATCGCGGCGCTGGTCGCCATCAAGCTGTTCATGGGCTACATCGCCAATGCGACCATGACGCCGTTCGTGATCTACCGCCTCGCCCTGGGTGCGATTTTGCTGTGGATCGCCTACGCTTAACCCTCAACACGCGGGCAGGGTCAGAGCCAGCCCGCCTTTTGATGTTTCCTTATACTTATCGCTCAGGTCGATGCCCGTCTGCCGCATTGTCTCGATACAGGCGTCCAGCGAGACGAAATGCACGCCGTCGCCGCGCAGGGACAGGGACGATGCTGTGACGGCCTTTACCGCGCCGAACCCGTTACGCTCAATGCATGGCACTTGGACCAGCCCGCCGACGGGGTCGCATGTCATGCCCAGATGATGCTCCAGAGCGATTTCCGCCGCGTTTTCGATCTGCGCATTCGTGCCGCCGCGCACCGCCGTCAGACCCGCCGCCGCCATCGCGCTGGCCGAGCCGACCTCCCCCTGACAGCCGACCTCCGCTCCTGAAATCGAGGCGTTGTGCTTGATCAGGCCGCCCACCGCCGCCGCCGTGAGCAAAAACTCGCGCACACCTTCCTTGGTTGCGCCCGGATGGTGGTCAAAATACCAGCGCAGAACCGCCGGGATCACGCCCGCCGCGCCATTGGTCGGGGCCGTCACCACGCGCCCGCCGCCCGCATTCTCCTCGTTCACCGCCATCGCATAGACCGACAGCCATTCGTTGATCGAGTAGGGATCGGCGACGTTGCTGCCATGCTCGCGCACCAGCGCGTCGCGGATTGCCTTGGCCCGGCGTCGCACATTCAGGCCGCCGGGCAACGTCCCGTCGATCCGCAAACCGCGCTCCATACAGCCGCGCATGGCGTCCCATATCGCGTCCATCCCCTCGTCCAGCTCGGCCTCGCTGCGCAGGGCAAGCTCGTTCGCGCGTTTCATTTGCGCGATGGTCAGGCCGTTTTTCTCGCCCAGCGCCAGCATCTCGTCGGATGTGCCGAACGGGTATGGCACGCCCAGTTCCCGCCGCATCTCGGCCAAGCCGCCCGACTGTGCCTCCTCCATCTCCGCCGCCTCGACCACAAAACCGCCGCCGACGGAATAATATGTCCGCTCCACCAACGATCCGCCCTGCGCATCCAACGCCCACAGCTTCATGCCATTCGCATGTCCGGGCAGGGCGGGGCCGTAATCGAAAATCAGGTCTGTCTCAGGATCAAACGCCATCTGCGGCAGGCCGTCATTATGCAGCAGGCATGTTTCGCGCAGCGCCCGCTCACGCGGCTCGGCCTCATCCGGGTCCAGCGTCGCGGGGCTACACCCCAACAGGCCCAGTATCACCGCCCGGTCCGTGCCATGCCCTTTGCCCGTGAACGCCAACGAGCCGTGCAGCGAGCATCCGATATGCGCCGGATCACCATCCACCTCGGTGCGCAGCACGTCCAGAAACCGGTTCGCCGCCGTCATCGGCCCCATCGTATGCGAACTCGACGGTCCGATACCGATCTTGAACATATCAAAGACGCTGAGAAACATGGCGCTGTGCTCCGGCTGATGAATATGCGCCAACAATACGAAACCCGCGCCGGCCCCGCCGCCAACAAACGCCCCCCGACAGAGCAACAGCGACGGCCCGTGCTACAGCGGCTCGCGATTGCCCGATTTTCGCGTTAACAGCCAATATCCGGACAAAAACGCCACCAACGCCGCCATCACCGCACCGATAACGACAGAATACGTCATCGCATAGGCCAAGCCCAGCCACGGCACCGACAACGCGGCAATCAATGTCAGCTTATGACGCCCCGTTTCCTCACCAAGCCCCAGATAATCAACCGAGTCCGAGAAATTGTGACGATTGCGATAGATCGCCCCGAACAGCGTCCTGATGACGGTTTTATTCCCGAAATATGCGGAATGGGATGCGCCGGGATCGGGGAACCGCAAATTCGACACATGCACGTTATCGACCTTGTCGGCCAAGCGCTTGCGGCCAACGGGCGAGTGCAACGCGCCGCTGATCACATCAGCCTCATCCCAGAAATTGATCCAATGCGCAAACGGCTTGCCGTCGCGCGAGAAGGGCGGCGTCGTGATATCACCACGCAGATTATCGACGACGCGGCGATAGCGGTGATGGTGACTGCGAAAGCTCTCAAAGAAATAATTGATCTTATCGATAGGGCTGGCCAGCGTCACAAAATGCTGCACCCGATTCAGGTCCATCCACCCGTCTGCGGGGTCATTCGTCTTATGCGCTTTATTGTGTCGCCGCAGAGACAGCAACGTATCATGGGCGACGCAGGTGCCCAGACTATGCCCTACGACAACCACACGCTTGCACTGATCATCTGACAGAACATGCCGCATCACAGAAACGCCCTCGGCAATTACTTTGCTGCGGCGCTGGTGATTGCCGTTCGTCTCCTCATAGGTCGTCCAAGCCTCAACATCGCCCATGTAGTCGCGCAGGAATTTGCTGATCCCCGCCAGGCTCAACACCCCGACCACCAACCCTGCCGCCGCTTTCCAATCGCCGGCGATCAATCTCTCCTGCAGAAAATCCGACAGCGATGCATCAAGGGGCAACTCCACAAAATCGGCGATAAACCGCAAGACACCCGCTGCGGAACGGGCCAACAGGTAGATGGACAACACGATGGCCAGCAAAATCGTCAATAACCAGGCGGCGTTACGAATTTCAGCGTTGCGATAGAACGCATACCACTTATTGGCCAGCGTATGCAGCCGCGCCAGCACATCGGGCGTTTTGCCGTGTTGCCCGTCTTCGCCCAAAAACTGTTTGAACTCCGCAAAAGTCCCTTTCGGATACGCCCGCTGCGCGTCAAGCCTCTCAAAGCTGCCGTAACTGCGCAGCAACAGATCAAAATCACCCGCTTCATTGCCGTCCGGACTGCCTTCGGAAAACTCATACAGTTCCGCAAGCGCCGCCCGGCGCAGGCGATGGCGCTCCCGCCAGGGACTGCGCAATGTATGCCACGGTTGCAAAACCCGCCGTGCCATCCATTTCATCACACGCCAAGGGGTGCTCGCCCCGGCCATGATCGGCGCCCAATAGGCTTCGTAGTAGCGGACCTCTTGCGCTTTGGAATGTTGCTTGTTCCGGATAAACCATGACCTGATGAAGGTCCGGCTTTTACCGCCATCTGTATTGGGTAATTCTATATCGGGCCTTATGCCCCGTATGGCTCCGAATTCGCCATCCGCATTGGTCAGATACGTATCAATGGAATCGATCAGACGGCTGGTTTCCTCGTACCGCCTTTGGCTGCCCATGCCGTGGAAGTAGACAACGGCGACATACCCTTCTTCAGCGTCATCTTCTGTCAAATCGCTCATCACGTCCCCCGGCGTCATTGCGGCGTCGCGGATTCAATGAGGGGTCGTTATGCGGAATTACACAGCATCGGCTATACACACGCCCGAATTGAATACACAACACGTCAATCAGCAGTAGAGCGCAGTTCTCGTAACCTGACAAGACCCCCGGCATTACGGCGCGGGGGTCCAAAACGATGCGCTTAGAAGAATACCATATCGTCCTGAAGCGCGGCGGTGGTGATGTTGTCGACTTGCAGAATATTGCCGCCGCCAAAGTTCAGAATCGCATCGCCATTGCTGTTACTGCCGAACATCGATACGACCTGCGCCGCGCTCAGCCCCCCGCCCCAAATCGCGCTGTCGAGCTGGATCAAATCGATATCATCTTCAAAGTTGATGATCCGGTCACTTTCGTAATTCTCGCGGTAGGTGAACCGATCCAGCAGGCCATCCGCCGAGCCGATGAACAGATCATTACCCGCCCCGGAATCCAGAAAGTCCAACCCCGCCCCCGCGCTCAGCGTATCGTTGCCACTGCCGCCAAAGATCACATCGGCACCGGGCCCGCCACGCAGAATATCATTCCCGTTACCGCCAGACAGCGTATCGTCGTTGCCTTGGCCGATAATCTCGTCATCGTCGTCATTTCCGAACACGTTATCATTGCCCGATCCGCCGCGCAGGATGTCATCGCCATCACCCCCGATCAGCGTGTCGTCATTGCCTTGTCCACTGATCTGATCGTCGCCGGATGTTCCGGCGAGATAGTCGTTGCCAGTGCCCCCGAACAGGGTGTCATCCCCGCTGCCTGAATTGATCGAATCCGTACCGCCATTGCCGAAAATCCGGTCATTGCCCTGCTGGCCGGAGATGCTGTCATCGCCTTGACCGCCGGAGATCAGATCATTGCCGAGGCCACCCTCAATGCTGTCCGCGCCGCCGCCCGTGTTGATGTTGTCGTTGCCGCTGCGCCCGTCGACGGTCTCATCGGTCAGACTGCCAATCACCCGATCATTGAAGTCAGAAGCGATAATCTGCTCAACACTTGAATATGTATCGCCTGTCGCCTCGCCGCTTGTCAGCGCGCCGCCACCGCGCAGATCAACAATAACCCTTGCATCCGCCCGGTCGTACAGAACGGTATCCATGCCGGAGCTGCCATTGAAGAAATCCGCGCCTGAGCCTGCGATCAGGATATCATCGCCGCCACCGCCATTGAGTGTGTTGTCCCCGTCATAGCCGACCAGCGTATCATTACCACCGCCGCCGAAGATGCTGTCATCGACGCCTGTGCCGTGAATTTCCGACGCCGCACCGCCCCAGGTCTGGGTTACTTTCGATGCGGCCTCGTCGAAATTCCACGTCAGAATTGTGCCGCTCGGCCCCGGCGTGAAAGTGGCATTACCGTAGAGGAATTGCGCCGCATCCAGGTCAAACTGGCCCAACTGGCCCGTTTCCGGCCCCGTATAAGACATCACTGTATTGGAGGTATTGTCCAAATGGGTCGCCAAGGTGTTGGTGCCCTCAAACGGATGGTCCAAACCCAAAGCATGACCGATCTCATGTGCCAGCAAATCAACCGAGGAATTGTTGATTTCCGTGTCGTTGATGAACACATCCCCGCCGATGCCTTGCGAAAGCGAGCCGCTGAAACTCAAATCCCGCTGCGGCAGATACGCGAACGCCGCCGAGGCATCCTCGCCGATCAGCGTGAAGTCGTAGTTCCCGAACCGCATATCCCCTTGACCCGCCGCCACTTCAACAAAGTGCAGCCCGCTGATATCGGCCCACATATCAAAGGCATCACGCGTGGTGTTCCTTTGTGCGGCGGTCAAGGCGATGAAAGAATTCTCAAATGCCTGTGTTTCTGTATCACTGATATAATCGGCCCCGATCGTATCGAATGAGAAGGTGATCACGGTCGGCACCGCGAGCGCTCCCCCGCCACCAACCCAAGATGTATCCGATAACAACGCGGTAAAATCATTGACGACTGGCATCGCATCTCTCCCAATTTTTCCGCCACGCTAAGCCGCACACAACCTTGGGTCAAACGGCAATATTACGGCAAACAGATTTGCCGTATTTGTTTGAAAGCATGGGGTGTGGGAGATTTTATATTCCGCGACTTCTCTCACCATAAAGCAAAAAGTATCAAAAAATCTCCACATCATCCAAAAGCGCGGCCTTGCTGATGCCTTTCAGGTGAAGCGTGTCGCCATCCCCGAAATCGAATACCGTCCCGGTGCCACGGGTTTCAGCATAGCGCGCGAAAACCTGATTGACGCTCAACGTCCCGCTCCATAACCCGTCGTCGAGCAGCAAGCGGTCGGTGCCGTCCTCAAATCCGGTCAGCAAGTCCGCGCCGCCGCCTTCGCTGAAGATAAACACATCCCGCGCCCCGTCCGCACCGCCGCGCAGCAGATCAGACCCCGCCCCGCCATCCAGCGTATCCGCGCCGTTGCCCCCGCTCAGCGTATCGTTTCCGGCACCGCCGCGCAGTATGTCCAGCCCGTTTGCTCCGACGAGCCGATCATCACCGTCCCCGCCAAGCAGCAGATCATCGTTTTGCTGCCCGAACAGGCGATCATCCCCCGCACCACCGGACAACACATCATCGCCGGAGCCACCGCGCAGCAGGTCGTTATCGGCATTCCCGTAAAGATGATCCACACCGCCTTGCCCCAACAGCAAGTCATTCCCGTCACCGCCTGAGAGCGTGTCATCTCCGGCACCGCCAAACGCACGATCCCGCCCGGCCCCGGCCAATACCGTGTCATTCCCGCCATTCCCGAACAACTGGTCCAAACCCGCCGCCCCGAACAGCTTATCCGCGCCTAAACCGCCCGACAGCAAATCATCCCCCGCGCCACCGTCGACGGTATCGATGCCGGCACCCGCATTGATGTTGTCGCGCCCATCCCCTCCGGCAATGCTTTCCCGCGCGTCACTGCCGATGAAACGGTCGTTGAAGTCAGAACCCAAAAACCGCTCAACGGACTCAAAACGATCCCCGCTTGCCTCATAACCGACCGAAACGCCGCCCGCGCGCAAATCGATAAACACACGCCCGGATGCTCCGGCATAGCTGGCGGTATCACGGCCCAGACCACCGTTCAGGTAATCCGCCCCAAACCCGCCGATCAGCACATCATGCCCCGCGCCCCCCTCCAGCGTATCCGCATTGCGCCCGCCATCGAGGATATTGGCCGCATCCGATCCTGTGATCACATCACGCCCGTTGCCGCCGATGACGTTTTCAATGTCGAACAACAAATCGGCTCCGGTGCCGTTGCTGAAGGCATTGGCGTAGCGGTTACCCGCCAGAAATACCGCTTCGAGGTTCACCGTCACCGCATGGGCCGAATGGGCGTAGCTGACGGTGTCATTGCCAGAATCCGGATCGTCTTCACCATTGCCGCCATACAGCTCATCATACCCCTCACCGCCGGACAGCGTGTCATTGCCCGCGCCGCCCATCAGGTAATCATTGCCGTCGCCGCCATTGAGGATGTCATCCCCGGCAAAACCCGCCACGATATCCTGACCCGCCCCCGCGTTGATACGATCCTTGAGGCTGGTGCCAGACACATTCGATGAACCGCGCCCCCATGCCTGCGTCACGGTCTGCGTTGCGGCGTCATAATCCCAAACCAGCGCCGCACCGCTCGAAATACTCGCAAACTCAGGCGCTCCATACAGATGCCGCAGCGCCTGCCCGTCAAACACACCCAGCTTGCCCGTATCCGCCCCGCGATAGGACAGGATCGTATGCGCGGTGTTATCGGTCTCAGTGGTCAGACGGATTTCACCATCATGCGGATGCTCAAACCCGATTGCATGACCGATCTCATGGGCCAGCAGGTCAATGCCGGTATTGCTGCGCTTGCTCAGGTCGATGAACACATCGCCGGAAATTTCCTGCTCAACCACATGCCCCGCGCCCACCTGCCTGGACGGCAAATAAGAGAATCCGTTCGCCCCGTGAGAGCGGCTGAGGTCAAGGTCGAAATTACCAAGCCGGATATCCCCCTCGCCGGGCGCGACCTCAACAAACCGGATGCCGCCCTGCGCTTCCCAAAGATCAAACGCCGCCCGCGCTTGCACCTTCTGCTGACTTGTGAAGGCGACAAGCGACTCCTCGAATGCCTGTGATTGATAATCGCTGATATAATCCGCGCCTACCGTGTCGAAAGAATATGTCAGCAGCGTCGGCGTCCCGACCGTATCGCGCCCGTTCCAGGACGAGCCGGACAATATGGCGGTAAAATTCTCAACGTAACGCATGATGCCCCCCACCGACGTGCCGCTTCGATGCGTTAACGTCCTGTTAAGGCAGACAAAGCAAGCGGCGGGCCATATGCGTGCGGCGACAATGACAGAGAGTTGATTACCTTCCGCTTGCTCGCGCATTTGCGATACAAGTTAATGCGTCACAAGAAAATCAAAGGGAGTGCCGATATGAACGGTCAATGCAGCTGCGGCGAAATCCGCTTCGAGATGACAGACAGCCCGCTCTTCAACCATGCCTGTCATTGCACCAATTGCCAAAGGCAGAGCGGCTCGGCCCATGCCTTGAACGCGATGATCGAAAGCAGCTGCGTGAAAGTGGTGTCCGGCACCGCCGAAGGCATCATCATGGAAACCGGCAGTGGCATGGGCCAAACGATCTACCGCTGCCCCTCCTGCAAAGTCGGGCTTTGGAGCACCTATGCCGCCTTTGGTGACGGCTTTTCCTTCGTCCGCATCGGCGCGTTGGAAAATCCCGGCCAATACCCGCCGGACATCAACATCTTCACCAAAAGCAAGCAGCCTTGGGTGACATTATTAGACGGCATCCCCGCCGTGCCGGAGTTCTACGACCCGAAAGAAACATGGCCCGCACCCGCCCTGCAACGAATGCAAGCCGTCATGGACGCGGCCGGTTGATCCCCGACACGTTTATGGGGTTGGCAATTTAATCTGTTCAAAAGGGCAGGGAATCTATTAACGTCCCGCCCATGAGCGCAGCGTCTTCTTCCACCACGATTACCCCCTCGATGCGGCAGTATTTCGAGGTGAAGGAGGCCCATCCTGATGCGCTGTTGTTCTTTCGCATGGGCGATTTCTACGAGCTGTTTTTCGACGATGCGGTCACGGCGGCGGCGGCGCTGGATATTGCACTGACCAGGCGCGGCAAGCATCTGGGCGAAGATATTCTCATGTGCGGTGTACCCGTTCATGCCGCTGAGGGCTATCTCGCCCAACTGACCCGCACGGGCCTGACCATCGCGGTCTGCGAGCAGATGGAAACCCCGGCGGAGGCCAAAAAACGCGGCGCGAAATCCATTGTCCGGCGTGATGTCGTGCGGCTTGTCACGCCCGGCACGCTGACCGAGGAAACTCTGCTGGATGCGCGCGCGCATAACTATCTGACCGCCTATGCCGCGACGCGGGAGGCCGGGGCGCTGGCCTGGGCAGACATCTCGACCGGAGAGCTGCATGTCAGCGTGGTGTCGGAGGATGCGTTGGGGGCGGAATTGGCCCGCCTGTCGCCCTCGGAAATTCTGGTGTCCGAAAAAGCCTATCAGGGCTGGATCGGCGGTGCGACCGGACCGCTGCCCCTGCTGGAAAGCGTCTGCAAAGTCACGCCGCTGGGCACGGCCAGCTTTGATGCGCAATCGGCGGAAAAGCGGCTGACGGACCTGTTCAAAGTGACCTCGCTCGACGGCTACGGCACGTTCGGGCGGGCGGAGTTGAGCGCGCTGGGGGCGGTGATTGACTACATCGCCATTACCCAAAAAGGCGCGCTGCCGCATATCTCGCCGCCCAAGCGCGAGGAAGCGGGCGCGGCGATGCGGATTGATGCCGCCACCCGCCGTAATCTGGAACTGACCGCCGCGATGACGGGCGAGCGCAAGGGATCGCTGCTGGCAACCATTGACCGGACTGTCACGGGAGCGGGGGCGCGAATGCTGGGTGAGCGTATCGCCGCCCCGCTGACCGATCCGGCAGCCATCGCCCACCGCCTTGATGCCGTGGCCCTGTTCCGCGATGACAGTGCGCTGACCGAGGATTTGCGCGGCATGTTGAAGGCCGCACCTGACATCGCCCGCGCCCTTTCGCGCCTGTCCATCGGACGGGGCGGGCCGCGTGATCTGTCGGCCCTGCGCGACGGGCTGGATGCGGCCACGGCGATTGCGACGCGGTTGGAGGGATTGCTTGAACCGCCCCTGCTGATCGCCAATGCTGAACGCGCGCTTGTCGGCCATGACGCGTTGACCGCAACCCTGCGAGAGGCGCTGATGCCGGAGCCGCCGCTGCTGGCCCGTGATGGCGGGTTTGTTGCCGAAGGCTGGGACGCCGCCCTCGATCAACACCGCAGCCTGCGCGATGACAGCCGCCTCGTGATCCGCGATATGGAGGCCAAGCTGAAGGCCGATAGCGGCTTGTCGGCGCTGAAGATCAAATTCAACGGTGTGTTGGGCTATTTCATCGAGGTGCCCACCGCCCACGGTGACAAGCTGATGGCCGATGAGCGGTTCATCCACCGCCAATCTCTCGCCAACGCGATGCGGTTTACCACCGGAGAACTGGCCGATCTCGACAGCCGGATTTCGCGGGCGGGGGCGCTGGCGCTGGAGGCCGAGTTGGCGATTTTCGAGACGCTGCGCAGAGCGGCGTTGGAGCGGGCGGCAGCAATTTCGGAGACGGCGCGGGCGCTGGCGGCGCTGGATGTGTCGTCCTCGCTGGGCGATCTGGCGGCGGCGCAAGGCTGGACCCGCCCGAAGGTTGATATAAGCCATGAATTCGCCATTGAGGGCGGACGGCATCCGGTGGTCGAGGCTGCACTGACCAAAGAAGCGGAGAGTTTTGTCGCCAATGATTGCGACTTGTCCTCCAAGCGCCTGTGGCTGCTGACCGGGCCGAATATGGCGGGTAAATCGACATTTCTGCGCCAGAACGCGTTGGTCGCGGTGATGGCACAAGCGGGCTGCTACGTTCCCGCCCGCGCGGCGCATATCGGGATTGTGGACCGATTATTCAGCCGCGTCGGGGCATCCGATGACCTCGCACGCGGGCGTTCGACGTTTATGGTCGAGATGGTCGAGACGGCGGCGATTCTTAATCAGGCGGGCGACCGGACGCTGGTGATATTGGACGAAATCGGGCGCGGCACGGCGACATTTGATGGCCTGTCCATCGCCTGGGCCACCCTCGAACACCTGCATGACGTGAACTGCTCACGCGGGTTATTCGCCACCCATTACCACGAGCTGACCGAACTGGCCGCCCGCCTCGACCACACCCGCAACGCCGCGATGAAAGTGGCCGAATGGGAGGGCGATATCGTCTTCCTGCACGAGGTTGAACCCGGTGCCGCGACCCGCTCTTACGGGGTGCAAGTCGCCAAGAAAGCGGGCTTGCCCGCCCCGGTTATCACCCGCGCCAAAGAAATCCTGCACCGCCTCGAAAAAGGCGATGCTGATGGCGGTGAGGCGCGTATCCGCGCCCTGATCGATGACCTGCCCCTGTTCGCCGCGACATTGAGCAAAGCTGAGTCGGTTGACGGCCCTTCGCCCCTGCAAATCGCCCTTGACGGGATTGACCCCGACGCCCTTTCTCCCAGAGAGGCGCTTGAAGCGCTCTATCGCCTGAAAGCTGTACCGCATAAGGATTGATTTCCCTTTCACACACGGATGAGATGTTCTAATTTGACACAAATTCGTGAAAGGAAAAATCATGGCCACGATCATTGGCACGGCAGGCGAAGATACGCGTAACGGGACGGTACAGGATGACGTGATCCGTGGACTTACAGGGCGCGACAGTCTTTTCGGGCTTGCGGGATCAGACATGATCTTTGGCGGGCTCGGAGAGGATCTTTTAAACGGCGGCAGCGGGAATGACACGTTGTTCGGACAAGGTGGTAATGACCGCCTTGCGGGGGGCAGCGGCGATGACTTGCTTGACGGCGGCAGCGGGACCAGTGACATCGCCCTTTATGCGCAAGATCTGTCTGATTTGGCCGTGCTGAGCAGGACCGATGGCAGCTATGTGGTCTTCGGCGGCGATACAACGGGAACAGATACCCTGCTTAACGTCGAATTCCTGCGCACGGCGGGTACATTCCACGCGACATTTGCTGTTGTTTCCTATCATGGCGATTTTGACGAGACGGCGGCGATTGTCGGCACCAACGGGAATGATGTGCTGCGCGGTACAGCGGGGCGCGACCTTATCATCGGGCTTAATGGCAACGATTCCATTATCGGCGGTAACGGCGTCGATGTTCTGATCGGGGGCAGCGGAAACGATACGATCGCAGCGGGTAAAGGCGCGGATACGATCATTGCAGGGGACGGTGATGATTCCATCTCAGGCGGCGATGGTGCCGATCAGATCGAAGGCGGTTCCGGCGACGACATTCTGAACGGCAATGCCGGAAACGACGAAATCTGGGGCGGCCTCGGCGCGGACCGTATCAGCGGCGGCAATGGCAGCGACCGGATTTTCGGCAGCTTTGGCAATGATATCCTTTTCGGTAACGCGGGTGCGGATTTGCTGGATGGCGGTGCGGGCAAAGACACGCTCAATGGCGGTCGCGGCAATGATGATATCTATGGCGGCTATGGCGATGACCGCTTGGAAGGTGGTGGCGGGATCGATGACCTGTTCGGCGGCTTTGGCGCGGACACATTCGTTTATCGCGGCGGTGACGTGTATCTGGATGACTTCTTGCCCGATCAGGACGGCGATGTGATCGAAATCTCGCGCGGTTTTGCCCGGGATTGGGGCGCGTTGCGGGCGTTGATCAACGCATCGGATTTTGTCGATGCGATTGAATTCGGCAATGGCAATTACCTCACATTCGGCCCCGGCTGGGATGTGTATTCATTGCAGGCAAGTGACTTTGTCTTTGTTTAGAATGATCCGCGATCCGCTTGAATCCGGCAGCACACAGATGCGGGGAAGAAATACTGATATGGGTTAAACCCGCATCGGCATGACAACGTAGATGGCGGAGGGGTCGCCTTCTTCGCTGACGAGGGTGGGTGAGCCGGGATCTGAGAACATGAATACCGCATTCTCGCGGTCGATCTGAGCGGCGATCTCTTGCAGGTATTTGGCGTTGAAGCCGATTGTCAGCGGTTCGGCGGCATAGGCGACCAACATTTCCTCATCTGCCGTGCCGCTGTCGGGGGCGTTGACGGAGAGGGTGAGTTTGTCCTCGTCCAACGCGAGTTTAACGGCGCGGGATTTTTCGGAACTGACCGTGCCGACGCGGTCAACCGCGCTGGCAAAAAGGGCCGCGTCGACTTTGAGTTCTTTATCGTTATTCTGCGGGATCACGCGGTTGTAGTCGGGGAACTGACCGTCGATGACTTTGGAGGTCAGCACGGTGCGTCCGGCAACGATGCGGATTTTCGTTTCAGAAACAGATATTCGGACGACCGCCTCGTCATCGTCAAGCAGCTTGACCAGCTCGTTGACGGTCTTGCGGGGGACAATCACGCCGGGCGCTTCGGCGGCTCCGGCAGGGACCGGCGCGTCGATGCGGGCGAGGCGGTGGCCGTCTGTTGCGACCGCGCGCAGGGTTGCGCTGTCGCCCTCGCCTTTAATGTGCAGGTAGACGCCATTCAGGTAGTAGCGGGTTTCCTCGGTCGAGATGGCGAAGCGGGCTTTCTCGAACAATTTACGCAGCTCGCCGCCCGTCATCTCATATTGATGGGCGTAGTCGGAGGTGGCCATGACGGGGAAATCGGCAGCGGGCAGGCTGGCCAGAGCGAAACGGGAGCGTCCGGCGCTGACCGAGACGCGGGCGTCCTCAACGTTCAGGGTCAGCGCGACCTCGGCCCCGTCGGGCAGTTTGCGGATGATTTCGTAGAGCGTCTGGGCGGAAACCGTGACGCTTCCCGCCGTTTCGACTTTGGCATCCAGCGTTTCGACAGCTTCGATATCGAGATCGGTGGCCGTAATCGAAAGTGCACCGCCCTCGCCCTTGAGCAGCAGATTCGAGAGGATCGGGATCGTATTGCGGCGCTCCACGACGCTTTGAACATGGCTCAGAGATTTCAAAAGCGCGGCGCGCTCCGCAATGACTTTCATCCTGAAATGCCTTCCAAACAGGGTTTTGGCGTGAGCCGGAGAATGATTCGGGGACCGCGAGCGTAGCGGTTTGCACGGGCTTAGTCGATGGTTGGTTAAGATTTGCGACGGCCCGGCAAACCGACGCTCAAGCCGTCCGGTATTGTGCCGGTTTTCGGCGCGTTGATGCGGGAGAGCAGAGCGTTGGGTCCGGCGAAAGCGAGGCGTGCGAGGGGGTTCTTGCGCAACGCGCCTTTGGTTTTCTCAAACCGCATAACACCTTCGATGCGGCGGTCGAGGAAGGCCCATGTGGCGGCTTTATCCTCAGATGAATCGCCGAGCCAGTAAAGCAGTGTTGAGGAGAAGACCGCCGAGAGGGTCAGGCGCTTTGTGTACCAATTGTAGTCGTCAGCGGTGTCGCCCGCGAAATTCCAGATGTGGTCCGCCGTTTCCCATGTCAGCTTTGCGCCGTCGGCGGCGTAGATGGGCAGGGCGTACATGGCGGCGGCGCGGCGGATCGCCTCCTCATGGGGTTCGGCAATCTCCAGCCGCATGCGCACAGCGACGGTGATTTTATCGCGGATGCGCAGCGACGCGGCGTCTTCAGCGTCCAGGCGGGCCAGCATTTCCACGTCGCCACGGCGGTGAAAAGCTGCAGCGAGGTCGAGCGCGCCGCGCGGGAAGGCAAGTTTTGCATCGTTCCTGTTCACACCGGCACTGTCGATGGCGCGGCGCAAAAGAGATTCGGACCAGCCGTCGAACACCACATCCGGCAGCGCGGCGTCGAGCACAGCGGCCCTGACTTCGGCGATATGGGGCGGGGACATGATGTCCGCCGCATCCGGGGATGAAGTTTTGCTGTTTTTCCTGCTCATTTTCGCCTCCAGCGAGTCGACAAGTGCTTTTGAGGTTGATATAGCACCGCTTCAAAGATTTTCAGATACCCAAGAAACGGTGGTACCAGCCCGTGCAGGTTTTGGTTAGAGACAACAACGTCGATCAGGCGCTGAAAGCCCTGAAAAAGAAGATGCAGCGCGAAGGTATCTTCCGCGAAATGAAACTGCGTCAGCATTATGAAAAGCCTTCCGAGCGCCGCGCTCGCGAATCGGCTGAAGCTGTGCGTCGTGCCCGTAAGTTGGCGCGCAAGAAGGCCCAGCGAGAAGGCGGCCTCTAAGTCAGGTTTCGCCACTTCAGAATTGGATAAGCCCGCCTCCTTCCGGAAGCGGGCCTTTTCTGTGTTTATGTCTGAGGATGAGTGCGGCTTTCACCGCACTCAGGGTTTTCAGGACTTTGCCAACGCTTTGGCTTGTGGAACCCAACGGTCGCGGACGATGCGGCCTTTGAATTTCAGCTTGCTGTCAACCCAAGCGATGTCGCGGGCGGTGAAGTTGCCGATCTGCTCGAAATGGTAGATTCCGAGGCCGTTCAGCAAGTTGTCGAGCTTTTCACCGATGCCCTTGATCTCTTGCAGGTTATCAGCGCGCCCGCCCTTCGGTCCGCCGGACAGCAGCATCGCGGGTGCGTTTGAATCGTCCGCCACGTAGCCGTCGCCATCGCTGATGAGACGCATGGCTTCGGCCTCTTCATCTGAATACGGCGTGTTGATAAAGGCGTGGGTTTCCGCGTCCCCGGTGGGTTTGGCGTGCAGGTGCGCGGTTTTTGCCAGACCGCGCGCCTGAGGTATCCAACGGTCGCGGATGACGCGGCCCTTGAAGCCCAGTGTTTGGTCGGCCCATGCGAGGTCACGCCCGCTGAAATTGGCAACCTGATCGAAATAGTAGATGCCGTTTTCGTTGAGTTGACTTTCAATCTTCGGGCCGACGCCGCTGATGAGTTTGAGGTCATCAGGAGCGCGTTGGGCGTTTGGTTTGCTCAACGCCTGATCCGGACGGGCAACGAGGATGCCTCTGTCGATCAGGGTTTGGGCCTCGATCTCCTCGGCGGAAAGCGCTTCGGGGATATCGATCATGCTGCCAGTATCAGCGCTTTCATCCGCGATTGCGGCGAAGCGGGTGCGCATGTCGCTGCCGGAAGAACCGGATTGACCGCCGCCCCCCGTATTGCCGCCACCCGCGCCACCGCTGCGCTTTTCGGAAAGCAGGCGACGCGCTTCAGGCATCCATTTCGGATCAATCCACGGCGGCGGGGATTTCTCGTAAGTGAGTACATCCTCGAAGGTATAGACATCCTCGGAGTTGAGCATTTTTTCGACAGAACGCCCGACACCGCGAATGCGGGTCAGATCGTCCGGTGACCCCTTGGACGAAGCGGATGCGCCACCCGCAGCAGCACCGCCGACAGCGGTTTCACTGGCGAGGCCGCGCGCTTGCGGGATCCAACGGTCGCGGACGACGCGGCCTTTGAAGCCGAGCGTTTGGTCGGCCCAAGCGAGGTCGCGGCCACTGAAATTGGCGATCTGATCGAAGTGATACACGCCGTTGTCGTTCAGCTGGCCTTCGATCTTCGGGCCAATACCGGAGATGCGTTTGAGGTCATCAGCGGAGCGGCCCGACATCGGCGCGGACAGCGCGTTCGACGGGGCATCGACGGTTTCGCCCGCATCGATGATGCGTTGGCCTTCGATTTCCTCGGCAGAGAGCGCCTCGGTGATGCTTTCGGCGGCAGAACGGTCATAACCGCTATCGGCATCGGCGAGGGAGGCCAAGCCTAATGCGCCACCCGCAGCAGCACCGCCGACAGCGGTTTCATTGGCGAGGCCGCGCGCTTGCGGGATCCAACGGTCGCGGACGACGCGGCCTTTGAAGCCGAGCGTTTGGTCGGCCCAAGCCAGGTC
>CALFAK010000126.1 GCA_937948985.1 uncultured Neomegalonema sp.
GGGGAGAGGGCTTAGAGCGCGCCATTTCCCTCTCCCCGCTTGCGGGGGGAGGGTTAGGGAGGGGGGTAGTTGACCCGAAATCCCGCTCTCAAAAGTTACGCGCGTGAGTTGCGAAAAAACCAGACTGAAGCTGAAAAACTGATCTGGTCGAAAATCCGTGCGCATCGCTTTGGTGGATATTCGTTTCGCCGCCAGATGCCTGTTGGTGATTACATTGTCGATTTTTTATGTCCTGCGGAAAAACTCATCATCGAAATCGACGGCGGCCAACATGCGGGCAGTGAGGCCGATGCGAGACGTGATGCGTGGTTGAACGGGCAGGGTTATCGGGTCGTCCGCTACTGGAACAATGACGTTTTAGAGAATACCGAGGGTGTATTGACGGATATTTTGAACAAGCTGCAAGCGCCCCCTTCTTCCGGGGTAGCGGTGGGTGAGGGCGCGGCCACACCCACCAAACTCACCTACGAACGCGATCCTGCCGCGATTTATGCCGCGTCTTTCGCGACCGTACGGGCGGAAGCGAATTTGGGGCGTTTGCCGGAATCGCTACGCCCTGTGGCGGTGCGGTTGATCCATTCTTGCGGCATGGTCGATATCGCCGATGATCTCGCATTCTCGGATGATGTGGCGGATGCGGGAGCGGGGGCGCTGGCCGGGGGGGCGCCGATCCTGTGTGATTGTGAGATGGTGGCCAGCGGTATTATCCGCGCGCGATTGCCCGCCGAAAATCAAGTGATCGTGACGCTGAATGATCCCCGTGTCGCGATGCTTGCGGCAAAGCTGAAAACCACCCGCTCCGCCGCCGCCGTCGTCCTGTGGCGCGAGCATCTGGAGGGGGCCGTCGTCGCGATCGGCAATGCACCGACGGCGCTGTTCAATCTGCTGGAGCGGCTCGACACAGGCTGGCCCAAACCCGCCGCGATCTTGGGCTTTCCGGTTGGCTTCGTAGGGGCCGCCGAGAGTAAGGCCGAGCTGGCCGCCAATGCGCGGGGCGTGCCTTTTCTGACGCTGCAAGGGCGGCGCGGTGGGTCGGCGATTGCCAGTGCCGCCGTCAATGCGCTCGCGAGGGATGATACATGAGCAAATTTGAAACCTGCCCTTGCTGCGACTACCCGACCCTCACGGAACGGGGCGTCTACGAGATTTGCCCGATCTGCTGGTGGGAGGATCAGAGCGAGCTTGTCACGGGCATCGCGGGCGGGCCGTCGTTGGAGGATGCGCGGGCGAATTTTGCCGAGCATTTCGACTGCTTCACACCGGGCAAACGCAACGGTGCCGTCGCCAATCCGTCGCCGGGGCGTAAAGCGCTGCTGGCCTATCTTGCCGCCGTACAGGAGGGGGATCGCGCCCATGATGTGCGGGTGCTGTACGGGTTACTGCGGAATATGCAGGGGGAGGGCCTGTGACCGGGCGGTTTGCAACGGAGGGGCGCAGCCCCGACACGCGCTTGCGCGCCCCCGTGAGCACTTGGGATGTGTTGATGGGTGCGGAATGAGCCGGAAAATTATCCCTTGGCTGCACATCATCGGCATCGGCGAGGACGGTGTGGCCGGTCTCAGCGCGGCTGCGCGGGGGCAGCTTGAGCGCGCCGAAATCATCATTGGCGGGGACAGGCATCATGATCTCTCGCTCGGTTCCTGCCCACTCCCCCACCCGGCCACCCATGACAGTGCATCCTTGATGGGTTGCCGGGTGGGGGAGCGGGCAGGCGCAGCGCCCCAAAGAATAAGTTGGCCCTCGCCGTTCAACGCCTTGATCGACAAACTCAAATCCCTGCGCGGCAAGCGGGTTGTTGTCCTCGCCACGGGTGATCCGCTGTGGTTCAGCGTGGGGGCGCGGATTTCCAATCCGAAATATGACGTGCATATTCCGCGTGAGGAAATCATCTATCACCCGCAGCTTTCCGCCTTTCAATGGGCCGCCGCGCGGATGGGGTGGTCGTTGGCGGATACCGAGACGATCACGGCGCATGGTCGCCCTGTGGAGCAGGTTGTTCCGGCGTTTTGGCCCGGTGCGAAGTTGCTGATCCTGACGGCGGGCAGTGAGACGCCGGGCGAAATTGCCGCGTTGTTGACCGCGCGGGGCTATGGCGCGTCGCGGATGACGGTGCTGGGTGCGCTGGGCGGGCCGGATGAGACGCGGGTTGATGGTTTGGCGGAGGGGTGGAATGCCCGCCCGCCCGCTTTCAATACGCTCGCCGTTGAGGTGATCGGCACGCCGCACGCTTTGTTGCCGCGTATTCCGGGCTTGCCGGACGATGCCTTCACCCATGACGGCAAGATGACCAAGCGTGAAATCCGTGCGTTGACGCTGGCCAAGCTGATGCCCGCGCGGGGTGAAATGCTGTGGGACATCGGGACGGGCTGCGGCTCGATTGCGGTGGAGTGGATGCGGGCGGCCCCTGAAGCGCGGGCGATCGGGTTTGATCATAATCCAGCGCGGCTGGCGATGGCGCGGACGAATGCGGTGACGCTGGGTGTGCCTGCGTTGAAGCTGATCGAAGGGCGTGTGCCGGAGGCGCTGGACGGGCTGGTTGCGCCGCAAGCGGTTTTCATTGGCGGGGGGCTTTCAGCGGAGGTGATCGCACATTCTCTGGCCGTTTTGCCGCCGATGGGGCGGCTGGTGGCGAATGCGGTGACGTTGGAGTCGGAGGCCGTGCTGATGGCGGCTCATGCGGAACATGGAGGCGAGTTGGTGCGGTTATCGGCGGCGCGGGCCGAGCCTGTGGGGCCGTTCCGGGGCTGGCGCGCGGCGATGCCGGTGACGCAGTGGAGTGTGATGAAGTGATTTATCCGTTTTGCACCGGAGGGGCGAAGCCCCGACACGCGTCCGTCCGCCGCACGGCGGGCGCGTTCCGCTCCCGCCCGGCCGGTCGCTTGAGCTTGTTGAAAGAAGTGTATTCGGCTGAAGGAAGACTCCTATGACCGGAACCCTCTACGGCGTGGGCGTTGGCCCCGGTGATCCTGAGCTGATGACCCTCAAAGCCCACCGCCTTATCAGCGCGGCCAAGGTTATCGCCTATCCGGCCCCGGACAGCGGGCACAGCTTTGCGCGTTCTATCGCTGCGGATGCGATCAGCCCCGGTGCTGTTGAAATCCCGATGGTCGTACCGATGCGGGTTGCGCGGTTTCCGGCGCAGGATGTTTATGCCAAGGGGGCGGAGGCGATTGCCGCGCATCTGAACGCGGGCCGTGATGTAGTGGTGCTGTGCGAGGGCGATCCGTTCTTCTATGGCAGTTTTATGTATCTGTTCGCGCGGCTTTCGGCGGATTATCCGTGCGAGATTGTGCCCGGTGTGTCGTCACTGGCGGCGTGTTCGGCGGCGCTGGCACGTCCGCTGACCGCGCGCAATGATGTGCTGACCGTCATCCCTGGTCCGCTGGATGATGATGCGATGCGGGCGAAGATTGACGCCGCAGAGGCGATTGCCATCATGAAAGTCGGTCGCCATCTGCCCCGCATCCGCGCGCTGTTGGCGGCGATGGACTTGACGGCTAAGGCCGGATATGTCGAGCGCGCCTCACTGGCGGAGCAGGTTGTACTGCCCTTGGCGGATGCGCCCGAAGATGCCCCGTATTTTTCTATGATACTGATTTATAAAGGCGATGACCCGTGGCTGACCCAGTAGTTCTGTGCCT
>CALFAK010000127.1 GCA_937948985.1 uncultured Neomegalonema sp.
CCAGTACCTTGTAATAGAGGCAGAACCCCTGCCCATCCCAGTACAGCAACTTGATCCGGTCACCGCGCCGACCCCGGAACGCGAACACCGCACCCGAACAAGGATCCTGTCGCAGGATCGTCTGCGCAACCGCAGACAAACCGCCGATCCCCTTTCTCATGTCGGTGACGCCGCAGGCAACGAATACCTTCACGCCCGTGCCAGGACCGATCATGCTGCTTCCACCGCCCGGATCAGCGTGCTCAAAGCGTCCGGCGCAATCGAGACCGGAACCCGCAGACAGCGCCCCTTGCGCACCATGATCTCGATCAGGGCATCGCTGGCATGATCCATCGGTGGTGCGGTATCGCCCGATGTCGTCTCGACAAACTCCACCGCCAGAAATGGCCCACCCGCAGGATCGAGCAGCCGACCCCGGCGGATATCCGAACGCCATTGGTATATCTGCTGACGGGAAATCCCGTGACGCCGCGCAACATCCGATACCGAAGCATCGCCCGATGCCGCCTCGACGACAATCGCCATCTTCTGCTCATCCGACCACCGACGCCGCCGCTCCGGACCAACCAGCAACTCCTGAACCATGTCCCTACCTCAAGAGACGTCCTTAACGACGTCGTTAAAGACACAAATCGCAGGTCACCACGCCAAATTGCAAGGCGGTGCAGAGCGGCCGGTTACCTTCTAACAACATGCCCCTGCCCCGCACTACAGCAAGGCAAGGGGCATGTTGTATCATACAGCGCCAAAGGCGGCTGGTATTACGCCAGCGCCTGATCCAGTGTTTTGCGGATTTTATCGACCATCTCATCAATATGGCTGCGCTCAGCGATAAACTGCGGCGCGACAATCGCGGTATCGCCTGTGAACTTCACGTGACAGCCGTTCCAGAACAGGTCTTTCTGCAACTGCGTCCCGCGACGCCCCGGCGCACCATCGTGATGCACTTCAACGCCCGCCATATACCCCATCGCGCGCAGGTCTTTGACCAGCTCATGCCCTTTAAGGGACCAGATCGCATCAATGAAATATTGCTCGTTCTCGGCCACACGCTCGAACAGCCCCTCATCATCAATGATCTGCTGCGTCGCCAGACCCGCCGCGCAAGCCGCAGGGTGACCGGAATATGTGTAGCCGTGGAAGAACTCGATCGCGTTCTCAGGCGATGCATTGGTGACGGTCTCGTAAATATCATCTTTCACCGCAACCGCACCCATCGGAATCGCCCCGTTGGTCAGTGCTTTTGCCATCGTCATAATGTCCGGCGTCACGCCGAATTTCTGTGCGGCGAATGGCGTGCCGAGGCGGCCAAAGCCCGTGATAACCTCATCAAACACCAGCAGAATGCCGTTCGCGTCACAAATCTCGCGCACACGCTCCAAATAGCCCACAGGCGGCAGCAGCGTGCCGGTCGATCCGGCGACAGGCTCGATGAACACAGCGGAAATCGTCGTGCCGCCATAGGTGTCGCAGAAACGTTGCAGGTCATCCGCAAGCTCGGCCCCTTTGGTCGGCTGGCCCTTGTTGAACAGCTCGTCCTCAGACCATGTGTGACGCATCATCACGACGTTCGGCATCACATGCGGGAAGGTTTCGCGGTTCTTAACCATACCGCTCAGCGAGATACCGCCGATATTCACACCGTGATACGCGCGCTCACGGCTGACATAGCGGACACGCTGACTGTCGCCACGGGCGCGATGATAGGCCATTGCCATTTTCAGCGCGGTATCGATGGCTTCCGAACCGGAGTTCACGAAGAACACGTGGTTGATCGGCTCAGGCAGGCGTTGCGCAACACGCTCGGCCAGCGCAAACGCGCCCGGATGGCCCATGCCGAACGGCGAGCAGTAATCATTGGCTATCATCTGCGCATGGACCGCATCCGCAATCTCGCGGCGGCCATGACCCAGCGGATTACAGAAAAGACCCGATGACCCGTCAATCACCTGCCCGCCCTTATGGTCGGTCAGGTAGACACCTTCGGATTTAACCACAAGGCGCGGATCGGCCTTGAAATCACGATTGCCGGTGAACGGCATCCACTGGCTTTCCAGTGAGTTCGCCGTGTACTGAATCTGCGAGCCGTCCATGACAGATATCCTTCCCGAATTGGCGCGCCTTCGATCAGACGCATTAACTTATTCTGATTTGAGACTAGACGATCCTAATAATCTGCGTTAGTGCCAATTGGATGCGTGAATGATGCCAGAAAATGCACAATCGGGGGGCGAATTGTACGAAAATGAAAGAAGCCCTATTTCACCTCGACGCGCTTGATGGCGTCGGTCTGCAAGCGCAAGTGCGCGAGATGCTGGTTTCGGCGATCCTATCGCGCCAATTGCTGCCCGGCGAGGCCGTTCCTTCCACACGCGCGATGGCCATTCAACTGGGCCTTTCCCGCAATACCGTAACGCTCGCCTATCAGGCGCTCGTCGCCGACGGTTATTTGGAAAGCCGCGACCGCAGCGGTTATTACGTCGGCTCAGATGCCCCCGCCTCTGACCCGTCCAGCCGCCGTGCGCCCGCACCCTCCTGCACATTGGACTGGGGCAAACGCTTCCAACGCCGCTATTCAGACCTGCGCCGCGTCGAAAAGCCGCTCAACTGGCGCGAGTTTGACTATCCCTTCGTCTATGGTCAGGCCGACCCGACGCTGTTCAACCACTCCGATTGGCGTGATTGCGCACGCCAAGCGCTGGGATTGCGCAATTTCGAGTCGATGGCGGGCGATAAAGGCGAGGCGGATGACCCGCTGTTGATCGACTATATCCGTGCCCGCACACTGCCCCGGCGCGGCGTGCTGGCGACCAGCGAGCAGATCCTCGTCACTTTGGGTGCACAAAACGCGCTGTTCCTGCTGGCTGAGCTGCTTTGCTCCAACGGCGTGCGTGTCGCTATCGAAGACCCCTGCTACCCCGATCTGCGCAACGCCTTGGAACGGCAGGGGGCGGATATCAAACTGATCCCCGTCGATGATGACGGCATGATCGTCGATGAACGCCTCAGCAATGTGGATGTTGTCTTCGTAACCCCGAGTCACCAGGCGCCCAGTACCGCCACCATGCCCTTGTCACGACGGCGAGAATTGTTGGCGGCGGCGGAAAGATACGACTTCATCGTCATTGAGGACGATTACGATTTTGAGCTTGGCTTCCTGCAAAAGCCCGCTCCCGCGCTCAAGTCTCTCGATAAAACGGGGCGCGTTATCTATGTGGGCAGCTTTTCAAAATCTCTCTTCCCCGGCCTGCGCCTCGGCTATGTCACCGCGCCGGAAGCCGTGATTGTGGAGGCCCGTGCCCTGCGGTTCCTGATGCTGCGCCACCCGCCCGGCCACGCCCAGCGCACCGCTGCCTACTTCCTTGCCCTCGGCCACCACGATTCGCTGATCCGGCGGCTGCAGATCGCCCATGCCAAGCGCCGCGAGGCCATGCAAACCGCTCTGGATGCGGCAGGTTTGGGCAGCGCCCGCGCCCCGCAATTCGGTGGTGCCAGCTTCTGGACCGCCGCTCCCGAACACATCAACACCGAGCATCTCGCCCTTCGTCTGCGTGAGCGCAGCGTTCTGATAGAGACCGGAACGCCGTTTTTCGCCGGCCCGCCAATGGCGCATAATCCGCCGCCGAAAAACTACATGCGGCTCGGCTATTCCTCCATCTCACATGACAAAATCGCTGCCGGAATTGCCATCGTCGCCGAGGAAATCCGCCGGATGCGCTGATACGGCGACCCGACGTTGATGATATATGCTCCGGCAAAATCCACTGTTACCGCTTTACACACTTGCCTCAAATTGGAACAATCACCCTACAGCGTGCGAAATTTCGCCTTAATCTGCGTAAAAGTGTGTTATTCATGAGTTTGCAATTCTAGGAGTATGAAGAATGCAAAAGTTCAACATGAGCCCGCGTGTTGGTCGGCTGACACTTTTGGGTGGTGTGAGTTTGTTTGCCCTGCAGGGTCTCGCAGGCTGCGCTTCAAACGCGGTCCCGGCCTCCTCTGGTCAAGCGTATATCAACACGCCCGTTACCGCCCCCGTCTTGGACGGCAACGGCATTCCCATCGCAGGCGGTCAAACCGGAACAACATATACGGGCATCGCAACCACTGAGGCTGTCGGCGAGGAATCAGGCAACGCCTACCAGCCCGCCGATCCCGGCACCGTGACAACCTTGGCAATCGGTGAGGAAGACGGCGGTATTTATCAACCCGCCGATCCCGGCACCGCGACAACGCTGGCAATCGGCGAGGAAGACGGCGGCATCTACCAACCCGCAGATCCCGGTACAGTGACCACACTGGCGATTGGTGAAGAAGACGGCGGCGGCATCTATCAGCCTACCGATCCGGGCACCGTGACCACGCTCGCTGTGGGCGAGGAAGACGGCTCCGGTCCCTTCCCGGTCGAACCTGATGGTGGCATCGGTGATGGTGCGGGGCCGCCCGATCTTTCCGGATACACCAACACGGGCACCTACACGCCAATCGACAGCGGCGCACCAATCCCGGTCGAGCCTGATGGCGGCATCGGCGACGGCGCTGTCCCGATCCCGGATTCGTACACCAATACCGGCACATACGAACCCGCCAGCTACAGCACGGTGACCACACTTGCTGTGGGCGAAGAGGACGGCTCCGGCCCGATTCCGGTTGAACCCGATGGCGGTATCGGCGATGGCGCGGGTCCGATTCCGCTGTCCTATAACGTCGAAGAAAGCGCTTTGAGTACGGACCAACCGCTGGAATACGGCAAATCCACTTTCTGACGACCAATGGCCCGATACCTGCAATGAAAAAAGGCACCCCGCAAGAGGTGCCTTTTTTACGATTTAACAATGGGAGAGACGCCTACTCAAAACCGCCGTTAATGGCATTATACCCGTTATCGAAATGATCCCAGACGCCTTCATCCAGTTTCACTTTTGCCCGCAGATAGAAGCCGGAGTGATAGATGTCACGAATACGATCTTCTTCGAGATTAACGTGGTTATACCCGATTCCGACCTGCACATTATCCGTGACCGCAACTTTGACCTCCGCCCCAAGGCCCAGAGAATAGTTCTCAAATCCCTCATCGGTGAACAAGGCAACGTTTCCGGCCAAGGCGAGGCGATCCTTCACGAACTCATACTCAATTCCGGCCTGCACCATATGCAATGTGTTCGAGTCGCTGACCGCAGCTGAGTCAAATTCGGTATACTCACCCGCAATCCGCATATTTGTGCGCAGGCGGTCATTATGGGTATAGGTGCCACCCAAAGACCACCGGTGTGCTTGCTCGGTCGTTTCCGCATGATCGATCTCATACTCGTACCAGCCCAACGCCCTGACGCGGTTCTGATCCGTTGGCCGATACGCGAAACCAAAGCGCAGACGGTCACGTGTGCGGTCCACGGCACTTTTCGTGTCATAGGCCAGACGATTGCGCAGCAACAGCGCGAAATCATCATTCACTTTGTACCCGAAGGCGAGGTTCGAGAAATAAGCGTCACCCTGCTCATCACCGTTCCACTCGACATCACTGCGCAACAGCACACCGCGCTCATCATTCTGATACACACCACCCACGGCAATCGAGCTTGTACGCTCCTGCCCGGTCTGTATCGGCTGCAAGTGCTCGGCGGACAAGCGCAGGTCCAGATATTCGTTCACCGCATAGGTCAGACGCATCCCGTTGGCGATACCGCCATTGCTGCCCGTCGCGCCGCCGTCGCGATATTCGCTGAAGCCTTCGGCATACTCATTGATACGGTATTCAGCCCCGACCTTGGTGGTGAAGTTCGCCTCACGTCCGCCGCCAATGCCGAAGAACCCGCTGTCGGTCGTGGAGATTTCGTTGAGCGCATAGAACCGGATGTTCGGGCGCCATTGGTAATCCCCGCCCAGTGAGAGCCGCCAATTGTCAAAATTCACGAAATCCTGCTCATATTCAGCACTCAACGCGACACCGGACAGTTGCGCAGGCCGCCAGCGGACCCCGGCGATACCGCTCAGCACATTGTTTGTGTCATTCGCATCTTCCGTGCGCACCGCCCGTGCGCCGCCCGTGACCTCAAACTGATCATTGACCACATAAGACCCGCGCAGTTCCAAGCCATAACGCTCGTTGTTGCTGACATTATCCTTCGTATAGAGCGAGTCCGCATCCAGCGTGACGCGTTCGTTCAGTTGATGCTTCGCCGTTATTCGCGCCTCATCACGCCCTGCGCTGATGAACGATCCCGGCACATCAAACTCCTCGTCTGTATGCGCGGCTTCCGCCCGAACGGAGGTCTTGCCGTTGCTGTAGTCATAGGCGGCGCGATAGCCGAAGCCTTCCTCGTCCAGATTGTTTATGGTCTGAGAAACCTCAAGCTGCACCTTGCCGCCCTCGTTGACTTTCGCATCAACATAGGCCGAGCGGATGGTGCGGCGGTCTTCAGAAAACCGGCTGGCCCGCGCCTGCACTTCGCGATAGCCGATGGCGATACCATCGGTGACCTGATACTGCGCCTCGCCGCCGAACAACCAGTATTTTTCGCCGCTTGATGACACCGTCTCGTATGTCACGCGGATGGAAACAGGGTTCAGATCATCATCAAACTGCGGGATCGGGCGGTTGAAGATCAACGCACCGGAGAAGAAATCCAGCGAGTAATCGTTAAGCCGAAGCTGCGGATCAACATCCAGGATCACAGAAGTCTGATCCCGGTCGCGGGTGATCAACTCCACAATCTCCGACCCGTCACGCGCGCCGTTCAAATCGATATCATACGGTCCCGAAACCCCTTCGCCGGGCACTTCAATGATGCGTTGGCCCAGCTCGGTCCGCGCCGCGAACAGCGTGATCGAGACTTTCCCTTCCTGATAGCGCCCTTTCGCACCCGTGACAGACCGCCGGAAAGCACCCAGACGGATGGCATCGGATTCCGGCTCAACCGCAATGTCACCATAGAGGATATAAGATTGATTCCGCTCGACCTTCACGAACAGCTTTGAGGATGACTGCGCATCAAAACCGCGCTCGGAACCATCGCCGTAAACAGGATAGTATTCATCACGGGCAATGTCGCGGAACAGGCGCTCATTGGTATCCTGATCACTGTCATAACGCAGCGTCAGCAGCGACTCGCCCAGGATTTTACCCTTCAGGTACAGCTGTCCGCGCACCCCTTCCGTGGTTTCCTCAAAGAAAGAAATCTCATCACTTTCCATCAGGCCTTCAAGACGGCTGCCCTTTTCACCAAATCCCACAGCGCCTTCAACGATGCCCACGAACACACGGTCCTCAAGGTCCGGCGAAACCGCCATAGAGACCTTGCCCGTTCCGAATTCCGCTTCCACACGCAACTGCACGTTCCCGACCAGATTTGGCGGAATAAAATCAAACGTCGCCTCACCATTATCGATAAAGCTCTGCAGGCCCGGTGTCTGATCGCGAATATCACGCACATCCCATTCACCACTCGTCGCGCTGAGCGTTACATCGGCCGGCGCACGTACCAAGCGCCCCTCGGCATCCAGAATACGCACAAGCACAGGCACACGCGCCGAGCTGTCCGCTGTCACACCTTCCGGCGCAACGATCTGAATTTGCGCGGGGTCACCGGGTGCAAACACAGTGCGCTCCACACGTCCCCTCACATTGCCGAACGGATCGGTAATCGTTGCCGATACGGTATTCTCACCCGCCTTGAGCGGCACAGCGATATACTCGAAAAGTTGCAAATCACCGTCGCGATCGATCACTTTCGTCGCGATTTTAGTACCCGGCACAGCCTCGCCATTGATCATCAGGCCCAGCTTCGCCACGGCACGTCCTTTGATGAGCAGATCAAGACTGCGGTGCTCCAGCACCTTTTGATCTTCAAGCCCGACAAAGCCCAATTCCGTGTCCAACCCGGACAGTAATGCCGTCAGGCGCGCTTTGCGCTGATCTTCTGTCTCTACAGGCTTTTGCTTTGCTTTCCGGCCGTCTTCAGCGCCCTCACGGGGTTGTGCGGCTTGTCCGGCGGCAACATCCAGCGTCGTTTCGCGCGCCGTCTCGCGCCGCGAACTCAGCCTGCTGACACCGCCGTCAAAGGTAATCGGCAGATCATCACGCAGCAAAGACTCGTCAACTTCAAGACCCTCAAACTGCTTACGGCGCTCCGCAACGGCCCGCGCAACAGACTCTGAATAGACAATCGGGAAATCTTCATTGCGCAGCTCGGCGCGGCGCATATCGATGAAGCGCGACCCCGGCTTGCCCGCGTCATCAATATCCGACAAAGCAGGCTCGGCATCAGCGGGCAATGTTGACCGCTGCAAAGCAAAGACCTGCGTCACGGGACGCAATCCGAACAGTGAGTAGCGACCGTGGGAGTCCGTTACGACGCTCAGACCGTTCGACGTGATGATTTTCACACCCGGAATGCCAGGTTCCTGCGCAATATCATTCTGAGGATCGCGCGCGTCCTGAACACCGTTTCCGTTCACATCAAGGAACACACGCCCGATCACCAGCGCCTCTTCGGCGAACACACTGCCCCGGTCATCAATACGCACAGTGCTGCGCGCGGTTTGCGACACGACGCGGCGCGCCGAGACAAGTCCCGCCTGCAAGCCGGAAATGAAAGCCGAGTTCACCCGGTCCCCTTGCCCGGCGGTGGGTGCGATCTTGACGATGTATTCCAGTGCCACCGTTTCATCAGGGGCAACAGTGCCAAGCGCAAAATCCAGCGCGCCATCCGGCGTGATCACAGGATCATCAATCCTCTCACCATCCAGCGTCGCGGATCCGTCAATGTAGATAAAACCTGAAGGCAGTTTGTCCGTGACGGTCGCTTCTGTCAGGCCTTGCCCCATCAGGTTTTGCGCCTGAACATTATAGACAACATACTGCCCGTGCCGCGCCTTTGACCGGTTCGCGGTTTTCGTGATCGTCAACGGCAACGCGACGACAGGATCAAGCGGAATATCGAGATTGCCAAACGCCCCGCCCGCGTAAGTGAATGTCACGCCGTAAGAAACCTGCGCATCAACCGAGCGGTTGAAGCCCGCAAAAACGCCCTGTGCCGACGGAAACTCGTAGGTGAATGGAGGAAACACCTCGATACGGTAGGTACCTGTTGGCACAGGGCCGAACTGATAGAACCCGGTCGCGTTTGATGTGGTCTCGCTGATTGTCACGCCAGTATCCGACAGCAGAACAACCTGCGCCCCTTCGACCGGAGCGTTGTTCAGCGCGTCGAAGACAAACCCGCCCGGTTCAATGAAAATCTCATCAACCAGAGCCACACCACGGCAATTCGCTTCTGCCGATGCTGCATCATTCTCACGTGGCTCAAGCAGCATATTTGATGGGATTGCGGTAAAGCTCTCCCGCACCGCAATGGGTGTGGTCCGGAAGATGCCTGTGTTAGGCCCGGTTTCTATTGCGGTGACAATCTCACTGTCACGGGACAACGCCGTGGTGATCGTCACATCCACCTCATCAATTTCGGCGGTGGTATTACAAACCCCGGCAATCAGCTCGATGCCGACATCTTCGTCAAAATTCGTGTTTTCGATCTCATCAGAATACGTGGCATTAAAAAACACCAACGTGCCTTCAGCGTCGTTGAGCGGCGTCAGCGCCTGGTTGGACGATGCTGTGACAACTGTACCGCTGTCATCAACGAAGCCTTCGGCTGTGTTGAGAATGTCGGTCTGCCCGACATTGTCATTAATGCGCACCGTGAATGCCAAATCGCTTGGATCATTTCTGTTCAGCCCGCTGCGGGTCACGAACGCCACCGCATTAACATCGTTCAAATCGGCAGGCGCCACGGTGACATATGTATGTGTGGGATCATCGCGCAGATGGTATAGCGGCTCCAAGTTACCCGTTGAACCGAATGCGGTGAAGCGCGTGTTAAGGGGGATCATATCACGGATCAGAACGACCGATTGGTCCGCCCCGTCAATCGTGATCGCCTCGCCATCAATGTTGTCATATGTCTGAAGATCCGCTTCGCCGTTGTTGCGCAGCCGGATCACGTAATCGATCTCACGGCTGTCTTCGTGGTAGGTGGCGGTTTTTTGCAAACGCAGCGCAGCGGTGTCGATCAGCGCGATTGAACTCGCGTCGCGCGTGAGAGGATCGCCCCCGCCCGAAACCGGCGTTGCGGTCGCCTGAAGCGTTGAAACCGCGCGATCATCTTGCACTACGGCACCGGGCGTCAAAAACACGTAAAGCAGCGAGATGCTATCGCTTTGCTCCAATGTCAGCGCGTCAGAAGTTGCGACGGGCGTGTCATTATTATCAACAACGCCATTGTTGTTGCGATCAATATAGAGGGTGCCTTTAACATCAAAATCGTCGTTTGCTTCCTCAACAACAGCCGCGTTGACAGAAAGGCCGATATTTCCGGTGTTGATCAAACGAAAGCTGTAAATACTTTCTTCGGTGCGCTGCAAACGCTGCGTTTCAGCGCCTGTGATCTCGAAGCCGGGAACCGCATCAATTGCGACACGGACTTCATTGGACCGGACGCTCTCAACAACACCCAAATCAGCGTTCAGATATGTTGCCGTCGCAACGTTTGAAAGAATCGTACCCGCGCTTGGTGCAACGGCGACAGCATGTGCAACAGGCATCGCGATTGCGAGAAATCCAACTGCCAATTTCGCGGCTATGGATCTTAATTTCATATTTCTGTTACGCATGATTATAGCTCCGGCCCCAAACTGCTGCCTGGCGAAAATTGACAAACAAATGTGAGAAAAAGAGAGCTGGTGGAGGGCGGGACAGCGCCCGCCCTCCGTTAGTGCCAGCTTATTCGGCGATCTTGACCGTGAAGGTCAGGATGCCACGATCACCCGGGATCAGCGTACCGAAGTCCGCCGTCACCGTGCCCGCGCTACCTGAAGCGGGGGTGGTGAGTGCACCTGTTACCGCAGTTGCGGCACATTGCGCGCCTGAACCGGCGTCACAGTCTGTATAGGTCGTCCACGTCGGCGTCGCATCCGTCACCAACACGTTGCTCGCGTCGCTGGTACCGGTGTTTTCCGCCGTGATCTGGTACGTGATACACTCACCCGGCTTCGCATTGCGTATGCCCGCAACGAGGGTACCGGGGTTGCCGTCACACAGCGGATCGATTGCCTGCAGCTTGTTAAGCGCCAAGTCGCCAGATACCACCTGGATGGTGTCTGTGACCGAGTTGTTGGTGTCGTCATCGTCGGTCACGGCATTGCCGTTCGGCGTATCGTCGACCGTGATGGTTTCGGTCTCCGTGATGCCGACTGTGGCGGTCGACGGCACTTGGACACGCAGGATAAGGTTCGCCTGATCGCCCGGCGCAATCCCGTTGGTACCAGCCGCGATACCGTCGGTCAGATCGTCGATGTTGTCGATGACCGGATCAGTCGAATCAGCAACACCGTTGCCGTTCCTATCCCAGAACAGTGTCCCGGAGAACGTGCTCAGGTCACCGTCCAGTGTCAGCGAACCTTCAGTGATATTGATGTTACTGTTGTTGGTCAGAACATGCGGAATATCAATGATGCCGGATGCTGCGGCCTGACGGTTCTGATCACTCTCGATTGCGAGATCAACGACCGTGTTCACCGTGATGCTGTCGACGATCGTATCGGTTTGACCTGTTACCGGAGACTCTACGCCAACCGTGAACGGTGTCGTAGCAGGCGTGGCATCAGCAGGCGGCGTGACCGTCACGATGATCGGCTGCGTATCACCGGCAGGGATGCTGCCCGTATTGGTGACCGGTGTGCCATCTGGCAGCGTGAAGGTTGCCGTATACCCTGGTGGCAGACCCGTAACAGTCAGGTCATAGCTGTCAGAGGTTGGACCCTCGTTGACAACATCCAGCGTGTATGTGGCCGGAACACCCGGATCAACAGTCTGGTTTTCCCAAGGCGCGCCGCCATCTGTCGGTGCGTTACCGTCACCATTATCACCCGTACCATTTGCACCCGAAAGGGTCAGGTCAACCACGGCAGCAAGGATGTCGCCTTGGAACTCAGCTGTCGAGGTGTTGGCAATACCGCCACCGGATGCTGTTGCCATCAACACCGCCGTATAACCCTGATGCGAGTCCGGCGTTGCAGGATCGGCATCATATACCAACGGACCAACATTCGCGGGCAGCGTGGCAAGCAATGTCACCTTGGTGGTGTCACCCGCCGCAATCGGACCAATCGGACCAACCACAGGCGTCGCACCGTCCGAACCAACCAGCTCAAACGTTGTTCCAGCCGGGAAGTCGGTATTGGCATACGAAACATCGATCGTCTGCGTGTTGTTCGAGTGGTTTGTGATGACGAAGTCAAACGGAATCGTTGCGCCCTGATCAACATCAGTTTCCTCAAGGACAATGTCGTTTCCGGTCGCGTCATCATCGACATTCGACTTCACGCCAGTCGTATCGAGGTTGGTGCTGTCGGCGCCGTCAGTCTCTGGCTTGAACGTGGTGGCCTCATAGTCAGCGATGGTCACCTGATAAACATCTTCCACGGTGATCGTCGGAACGTTCGAATCCGGGAAGTCAACGCCGTCGACGGTTTGCGTCGCCACGTTGTCGATGTCACCAGCTGCGGTTCCGGCAGCAATCTTTGCCACGAATGTCACCGAGGCACTGCGGCCCACAGGAACTTCGTCGAGCGTAAACGATACAGTTTTCGTTGCATCCGTGTACGAGTAATCGATCGTGTTACCAACACCGTTCGTCGCATCGGTCACACCGGAATCGCTGTGTTCGAGCGCTGTTGCCGAGTCAGACCATGTTGCGTCTGTAGCCGTGTCATAGACAAGACGGGAATCGAGAACGTCGCTGACGATCAGGTTATTGGCGGTTGCAAGACCGGTGTTGTTATAAGTGATCGTGATCGTGACTTCGTCATCCGGTCCGATAACACCGTCGCCCGACGTGTCGGACACAGACATCGATTTTTGCAGCTCGGTTACCGCACCCGTCGAAACGGTTATCGTGTCGGTATTCGACTCGGACACATTGGTCGGGTCAAGCACACTCGTTGCCGAGATGTTGATCGTATCGGTCTGACCGGCTTGCGCAGTCGTTGGCACGACCGCTTCAATGATAATCCCGAAGACTTCACCCGGATCCAGAGCCGGTGTCGAGTTGATCGGTGTCGTGCTGTCGGCCACACCATCGCGATCGGCATCAGCATAGACCAGAATCGTGGTATCGTCGAAGTCGAACGTACCCGCGCCGCCATCGCTCGGTGCTAGTGTGAACGAGTCCGAGCCGTTACCAAGGTTGGTAATCGTGTGCGGCAGGAAGACTTTACCACCCGGGATGCCGGTTTCAGCGGTATCCACAGCGATATCCACGCCGGCAATCTGCTGCACGACTGTTTCAACCAGGTTCGAGGTGACCTTGACCGTGTCGCCTGCGGCGTTCGTATAGGTCGCCGACGCTTGGTTACCGATGCGCTCGCCTGCTGCCGGGGCAGCCGCATAAGCGGCAAAGCCCGCAAGCGACGCTGCTGTTACAAGGAGGCCGAATCGGGTCGACCTATGATTAAATCGCATTATGTGTCCCTTTCTCAGGAATTAAGACGTGCGCTCTGGTTCGGCGCCGGAGCGTCGATGCGTCGTATTATTGGTCGTGTTTTTATTATTGCCGTAAGCAGGTTCTTACTTGACCTTTACACGGTAGGTATTCGTCACAACTTCGTTGGACTGAAGCGGGGTAGACAATTTCCAGCGGACCGCTGAGAAATGCTCCGGCTTGGCCTCTTCGATCAGACGCGTGCCATCTTCAAGGATGACGATGCGTTGAGCGGGCAGCGTGGACCATTCTTCACCGGGCTGGTCAGGGTCAAGCTCGCCGCGCACCTCAAGGATCGCGCCGACCGAACTGACGGTCGTTCCGGTGGAAAGAACCGCTTGCTCCGGGATGGGGCCAACAATGGCAACGCCGCTGATTGCGTTTTCAAAGCCGTTTTGGTGTTGAATGCGATATTCAATCAGCTGACCGGGCTTGACCGTGTCGGCTTGCTGATATTGCTCAACGCCATCGCTTCCGGTTGTCACAACGTAAGCACTCATTTCGCTGAGCAGCTCTGCGTGGCTGATACCCGGTAGCATGGCCACCAATGCGGCAATCGATACCGCAGATTTAAAAGACAGGGACATTAGGACTCTCCATAGACTGTTAGAGAGCCACCAACATTCTGCGGATAACTCTCAGGACGGAGAATGCACCGGAATCGATTACGATTACGTTTACATGACGCCTAAGACTACTCTTAATACGTATGAAAATATACAATTAACGCTTCAATATTTGAATTAAATAACCGTAAAGAGCAAAATAACAATCAATACAAAATATAGCATCCAACATTTATGATATAAATACTTAAATAACACAATTGTAAATCGATAATACTATGATCTTAAATTTAAATTAAATACAAAACCAGTTAAAAATAATACAAATTAATTCAACTTCAATCGCCATAAGTCAATAAAATTGACTAATTTGCTTCTCAATTAAATTTGAAATTTTGAATTTTGATAGCGTACTTATCAAATTGTCACGGCCTGGAAAATTTCTTCGATATAAGCAACAATATTACCAACCATTACTTCAGGTTGCTCAACGCAAGGCAAGTGACCGCATTCGGCGATTTCGACGTACTGACCTAGCGGCAGCATCGCGCTGAATGCTTGCATGAGTGCCGGCGGTGTCGAGCCGTCATCCGCCCCGCAGATGCATAAAGCGGGCACAGTCACTGAAGCGGCTTCAGCGGTAAAATCCGCATCCCTGATTGCCCGCCCAAGGCTGCAATAGGCTTGAACCGTTGTTCGGGTCAGCATGTTGCGCCACAGCGGAAATGCCGGATTTGCCTCACGAAAAGCGGAGGTGAACCAACGTTCAAGGATGGCCTTTTCCTGCGCTTCGATACCGCCTTTTTCGATCAGGGCAAGCCGCTCGTTCCAGACATCAGCCGTGCCGATTTTATGAGCGGTATCGCAGAAGATCATCGCCCGAATCAAATCCGGGCGTGCTTGATACAAAGCCTGACCAATCAATCCGCCGACCGAAAGGCCAATGAAAACGGCTTCGCGCACCCCCAGATGATCGAGCAGCGTAGCGAGATCTTCCGCATGTGCACTGATCGGGCGCTCGCCGGCGAAATCGCTCAACCCGTGCCCGGCGGTGTCGTAACGGATAATCCGGAACCCTGCGGGCAACCGCGCAAGCAAAGGCGCCCACACCCGCATATCCGTGCCCAGCGAGTTTGAAAACACCAAGGGTATCCCTTCCCCCTCATCCGCAAAATGCAGTGCGAGACCGGAGGGGAGCGTCAATGTTTTCACAGCCCTTATCCCTCAGAAATCGAGCTTCACACGCACGGACCCGCCAATCGTATCCCGCGCGCGCCGCCCGCTGCTGATATTATCGGTGACATAAGACATGCCCAGATCGATGTTGCCTTTACCCTCAAGCACATCAAAGGATGTACCCACATCCAACGTGCCAAGACGGGTGGCGTCAGGGAAGCTGTTCGGCGCATCAATACTCAGCGCGGTGCCGTCCTGGTTCAGATCGGCAACCCCGATGCGCGCCCATGCGCGCCACCCGTTGGGCGAGTCGAATGATCCGCCGAGTGTATAAAGCTCACCATCGGATTCGATTGAGTGACCGATAACCTCACCGTCAAATGTATTGCCGCTGGGGTAGAGGGTGCTGTTGTAAAAGATGTTGCGCCCGGCATTCGCGGTATCCGTATATTCGCCGTAGATATGAAACCGTGAGCCGTCATCGCCAACCGGCCCGCCAACGCCGGTGCCCACGAGAAAGGCGTTCTTGGAAGGGAAAAATCCCGCTTGGTCCTCTCCGGCCAATTCGCCGTAGACTTCAACGTCATAGGCACCCAAAGCGGTTGAGTATTTCGCATCAATCCCGGCTTTTTGATCCGAACTGCCCGCACCCGCCGCTGTGCGCCCAAGTGTAGGATTATTATCAGCGCCAACGAGCGTATCGAACAACTCACTCGCGCCGCAACCCACCCCGTCACCACAGAATTGCGCCGTCCGGCTGACACCGACTTGCAACCCCTTGATCGGCTCGATCTCAGCGCGCAACCCGGCGAAGAACGGATTCTCCACAACGCGATCATCCGTCAAAACCCCCACAAATCCGGTCAGCCGCCAAGGGCCGATCCACGAGAGAAGCGGCGTTTCAAAGGGCAGCGGATTGATCCGCGTGATGCTGAGCAGGGGGAAAGGCCGCGCGTTGTTCGAGACTTGCAACGCCCCGTCGCGTCCCGGTCCCCACCAATGCTCGGTCAGGCCCGCATGTACCAAAACATTGCCGAAGCTGTAGGCGGCGTAACTGCCATCGAAATTCACATCCGTATCGCCGCCGACTTCACGGTCCCCGCCGACATTCAGCCGGAAGTAGGCGCCATTCCATTCGGTCTCGGCCCCTATGCGGGCTTCACCGTAATCGCGCGACGGGCTTTCAAAGCCCCGGATCAGTTGTGGTGAACTGGCCCCCTCGGCCTCGACCGTAAAGCGCACCCGCTCCTTGGGAACATCCACATCGCGCCGGTATTTCGCCCTCAGCCGCCGCACAGCCGCATCCACATGCGGGTAACGCGCAACGTCAGGATTGTTCAGCGCCCCCACAACCTGCGCCCAAGGCAGCGGCCATGAAATTGTCGGCCCGGAGATATAGCCATGCGCGGCCAGCAACTCCACATCCCGACGGGCCGCAGCATCCCCCGGCTCAATCCAAGGGGCGGCGCGCACATCCTGCGCGAGAATAGAGATTCCCATGAAAGCGACAAACGCGGCAGCAGTCTTACCAACAGGGCGCATCGACATCCCCTCCCTATACACAAACGTAAACGTATCCACACAGGTGCAATCCTAAGCGACAGTTGCAGATTTGATCAAGTTTTTAAGGTTCGCGTACAGTGAATGTTTCAATTCAGTAATAACAATGTGGTTTTACAATCAACAGCGGCACTTTTTGTATTTTTTGCCTGACCCGCAAGGGCAAGGATCACCCGACAGATCGTTAAAGCCGAGTGAGAACCATCCTTTTTGCGCAGACTTGCGCCTCCCGCGAGAACCGCTCGAAATCGATCAGAAAAGTGTCGTCCCCGGCATCCGCGCTGTTGTGGATCAGATAAACAGGTATTGCGTCAGCAATACGCGCATAGGCATCGACAAGAGTTTGTTTGACCATAACTCACATCCTGAACACACCGAACCGCGTCTCGTCTATCGGCGCGTTCAGGGAGGCGGCGAGGGACAGGCCCAGCACGTCGCGGGTTTGGCGGGGGTCGATGATGCCGTCATCCCACAGGCGGGCGCTGGCGTAGAGGGGGTGGGATTGTTCGTTGAACATCTCAAGGATGGGCTGCTTGAACGCGGCCTCGGCCTCCGCATTCTCGAAACCGCCGCGTTTGACCTGCGCCAGCACCCCCGCCGCCTGCTCGCCGCCCATGACGGAGATCCGGCTGTTCGGCCATGTCCACAGAAAGCGCGGTTGGTAGGCCCGCCCGCACATGCCGTAATTACCCGCCCCGAATGAGCCGCCGACCAGCATCGTGATCTTCGGCACCGCAGAGGTCGCCACCGCCGTCACCAATTTCGCACCGTCCTTGGCGATGCCGCCCGCCTCATACTTGCGGCCCACCATGAATCCGGTGATGTTTTGCAGGAACACAAGCGGGATTTTCCGCTGGCTGCACAGCTCGACAAAATGCGCGCCCTTCAAGGCGCTTTCCGAGAACAGCACGCCGTTATTGGCGATGATCCCGCAGGGCAGCCCGTGGATATGGGCGAAACCCGTGACCAAAGTCGTGCCGTAGCGCGCCTTGAACTCGTCGAACCGTGAGCCGTCCACCGTGCGGGCGATGACCTCGCGGATGTCATAGGGCTGGCGCAGATCGGCGGGGACCACGCCCAGCATCTCCGCCGGATCATAGAGGGGGTCTTCGACCGTCTGTCGCTCGACCCGCGCCCGCGCGGGTGCGCCCAGATTGCTGACAATCTGCCGCGTCAGTGCCAGCGCATGGGCGTCGTCCACGGCCAGATGATCCGCCACACCGGACAGGCGCGTATGCGTATCGCCGCCGCCCAACTCTTCGGCGGTGACTTCCTCGCCCGTCGCCATCTTTACCAGCGGCGGTCCGGCGAGGAAGATTGTGCCTTGCTCGCGCACGATGATCGTCTCGTCAGACATCGCGGGCACATATGCGCCCCCCGCCGTGCAAGACCCCATGACCACCGCGATCTGACTGATGCCCTTGGCGGACATGCGGGCCTGATTATAGAAGATGCGTCCGAAATGGTCGCGATCGGGGAAAACCTGATCCTGATGCGGCAGGTTCGCGCCGCCGCTGTCCACCAGATAGATGCAGGGGAGGTTGTTTTCTTCGGCGATTTCCTGCGCGCGCAGGTGCTTTTTGACCGATAGCGGGAAATACGCGCCGCCCTTTACCGTGGCATCATTGGCGACGATCATGCACTCGCGATTGGCCACACGGCCCACGCCCGCCACAACCCCGGCCGCCGGAGCGGGGCTGTCATAGACGCCATGCGCCGCGAACAGGCCGATCTCCATGAACGGGGAGCCGGGATCGATCAGCTGCGCAATCCGCTCGCGGGGCAGGATTTTGCCGCGCGCACGATGTTTCTCACGCGCCTTGTCCCCGCCCCCAGCCAGCGCCGCCTGTGCCGCTTCGGTCACGGTGGCCAGCTGCTCCAACTGTGCGGCCTCGTTGGCGATGTATTCGGGGGCGCGGGGCGAGAGGGTGGAGGTGAGTTTCATAGACATATCCCTCACCCCACGAGTTACGCCTTACCGGGGCGGGAGCGGAACGCGCCCGCCGTGGGGCGGGCAGGCGCGTGTCGGCGCTGTGCGCCTCCGAC
>CALFAK010000128.1 GCA_937948985.1 uncultured Neomegalonema sp.
CCCCCTTCGCCGCCCCTCCGCATCAACGCGGCTTAAAGCCCCGCGTTGATGTAGGCGAAGGCCGCCGTCAGATCCGCCCGACACATGGCGGCGGCATGGCGGCGCTCCGGCCCGGCGTGTTTCTCACCCGCGCCGCCTACCGGAGCGCTGCCCTTTCTTCCCCCCTCTCCTCTGGGAGGGGCCGGGGTGAGGGGTTCCACCAAACGCACAAACCCAAAAGGAGCCTCATTGACCCTCACACTCATCGCCCCGCCCGCAAATCCGGTTCTCACCCCATCCGACCTCGCCGAGCACCTCCGCCTCCCTGTTGCCAGCCCCGAAGTTGAGCAAACCGCCGAACTCACCGCCCTCATCGCCGCCGCGACAGCCGCCATCGAGCGCCGCATTGACGGCGCCCTCATCGCCCAAGGCTGGCTGTGGACAATCACCGATTGGCGGCAAGCCCGCGAACTGCCTCTTGCTCCTGTCATGTCGATTGAAAGCATCACCCTCGTCGCTCCGGATGGTGTTGAGCAACCGTGGACAGGATGGCACCTCACCCCCGGCCCCCTCCGCCCGCGCCTGACAACGGGGCAACAGCGCAGCTGGCCGAAAATCCCGCAAGGCGGTCACGCGGCGATCCGCTTCATCGCCGGTTTCGGCCCCGATCTGTCAGATATCCCCGCAGACCTGCGCCACGCCGTCCTGATGCTCGCCGCGCATTACTTCGAGTACCGCGAAGCCGCCGCCCACCCGCTCACGCCACTCCCCTTAGGCGTGGGCAGCCTCCTCGCCCCCCACCGCCCGATCCGGCTCTAACCCTTCGCCTCAACGCTCAAATCAACCTTCTCCGTCAGGATCGAAAACCGCATCTGCGCATCCGGCGACACGCGGAAATACGAAATCAACGTCCGCCACGGGCTGCGCAGCTGCCCCAGCCCCGACAGGAACGCGACCACCACGCCGATCTCTGTCTGACCCTGAACCGCCATATACCCGCCCACGGCCAGCACGATCAGGTCCGCCAGATGATCCATCAGATTCAGCGCGGCTTTCAACGCGAATTTCAGCTTGTAGATCAGCAAACGGATGTCAAAAATCCGGCCCACCCTTTCCAGCGCCTGCGCACGCTTGCCGTTATCACCCTGGCGCGCTGCAATCGCATCGCTGCCAACACCGCGAATTTGCGCGATCCGTTCGGCTGATTGCGCGTTAATCCGGTCCTGCACCAACGGCGTGGCCAGCGCTTGCGGGATAAATGCCGCGATAGCCACAACTGCTAGCCAAAATTCCGTATACAACATATATCCGAATATCGTCAGCAGCACCCCGCCCTCGGTTACAACCTGCGCATAGGCGTCACCGGAAAATCCGCCAATCGGCTCGACCTCGCCTGTCAGCATCGAAACGACATCGCCGTCCTCTTCGGTATCAAGCTCAGGTTCTTGGATGATCCGGTTGCGCATTGCCTGGTTCATCTTTTCTGTCAGCCGCCCGCGCAGCAGATTATAAGTGAACTTCACCACCTGCTGCGCGATCACCACCCCGGCATAAATCGCCGCGAGTGTCAGCAGCAGTTCAACGGATTTATCCGCCACAGCGTCATCAATAATCCGCCGCTGCAATTCCAGCGGTGCCAGCGTAAACGGCAGGGTCAGCAGAGCGACAAGGCACACAATAACCTGATCCCGCGCGGAATGACTCCAGATGAACCGATACAGCTTTCCTGCATCTTTGAACGAGAACTTTTGCTTACTTTTTTTGTCCATCCCGCTCTATCGACAGCATTCAGTCGAAAAACAAGTCATGCAAAAAGAAATGCCCCTCAAACAGGTTAATTCCCAACCCTGATTTGAGCAGATAGGCGGCAACAACGGCCAGTCCAATGACCACGATTGATGCCCAGAACAACATCCAGGACAACATTGCAATGTCGATCAAGACGCTGGAAAACCGCCGCCGCTCACCATCTTGCGCCACCCTTTCAGGCGCCCGTTTTTCGGTGCCCAGGAAGAACGCGATGTAAAACCGCGTCCCGAACCACGACGAACTCGCCCGATAGGTCACCTTATGCGGCGTCCGCGCGGGCGGCTCGATCAGCCCGGCCAGCCGCTCGATCTGCCTGTCGCTCAAACGCGCCCGGATGTCTGCGGGAAGACGCGCCAGCGCATCCGCCTTGATCTGCGATTCAACCCCGAATTCCGCTTTGCTGCACACCGTCATCGGCCACCCCTTTGCTGACCGCATCCTATTCAATGCCCGTTAATACCCTCTCAAGGAGACGCCCATGCGTGATCGCCCCTCCCTCCGCCGCCGTGCCCAATTGGAGGGTCCGACAAATATCGAGGACGGATATGGCGGCGTGCAGCCCGGTTGGACCCGCCTGACCGACCACTGGGTCGCGCTCCAGCCTGTATCGGGCGCGGAAAGTTATGAGGGCAGCCGCGAAACCCCCGTCATCACCCACCGCATCCTGCTCCGCTGCCCCCGCCGCTTTCGTCCCCGCGCAAACCAGCGTTTCACGATCGCCGACCGTGTTTTCCACATCCGCGCCGTCTTTGACCGCGATGGTCGGGGCCGCTATCTGACCTGCCTTGTTGAGGAGAAAACCAACCCATGAAGCTCTCCCTCAATATCCAGCAAGCTCTCCTCGCCCATCTTGCAGGTAATGCACCCCTGACGTCCGCGTTGGGCGGTGCGCATATCTATGACGAGCCGCCACATCCCTCATCCGGCGTTGCCGCCGGCACCTATCTGGTGCTCGGCGATGAAAGCGTCACCGCGTGGAGTACGCAGACGACGGATGGAACCGACCACCAGATCACGCTCACGCTGTGGTCCGCCACCAAAGGTTACGCGACCATCAAATCCGCAATGGCCGCATTATACGACACGCTGGAGGGCCACCCGCTTATCCTCACAGGCGGCACGATGGTTTCCCTGAACTTTCTTTCCGCCCGCACCAGCCGCGAAGCCAAAGGCCGCCTGCGCCGCGCCGATTGCCGCTTCCGCCTGCTCGTTGAGCATATACCGGCCTGAATCTTGGAACCCTCCCCTCCGGGAGAGGGCAGGGTGAGGGGGGCTTTCATGTTCGCCCCCGCTTTCGCCCGCCCTGAAAACCCTTTATACAGCCTCGCACCAGCAGTAAGAGGCAGCCCCATGACCAACCAGACCCAACCCCGCAGCGGATCAAAACTTACAAGCATCGCGCTTTTTGCCTCTGGTCTTGTCATCGGCGCTCTGCTCATCAGCGTCCTGCGTCCTGCCACCAAAGCGCCTGAAACCGCTCTTAGCGGCCCGATGTTCGGCGCTTCCCAATCAACCGCCCCCGCCTCCGCGGGTGAGATACAGCTTTACCGCGATATCAACGATAAATTCGTCGAGCAGCTCCGCCGCTACGGCATACGCCTCAACGAAATCGCCACCGTCGCTGAAGCCGAGGGCGCGGCCAGCGCGGCGGGACAGATGAAAGATTTCGCCCTCGAAACCGACCTGCTGATTGACCGCTACGATCTGATTTCAAAAAATCGATAGCCCTCCGTATGTTCCTGCGCGCCTTAAAGTAAGATAGATGCAACCAATTGCGTTCTGCGCCGTTATACCATTACGATACATCTTGGCTGGTGTGGTTAACCCGCGCGCAGTCTTTATGCTTATGAGGGAAAAATCATGCGTAATATTATATACCTTATCGGTCTCGTCGTTGTCGTTCTCTTCGTTCTGCGGATGGTGGGAATCGCCTGATTAACACTTTTCTGTTTTGCACCTAGAGTCATCCGCGATCAGGTTGAGCCATAGAGTGTCATAATTCACGCAAGTCTTGGCGGGAATTATGACACAAGTTGATCGCGAATGACTCTAAACAAGGCAAAACGCTTTGAACCACGAAAAACCCCGCCCCGTGCGGGGTTTTTTCTTGCCTGAAACTTGAAAAAGGACCGCCCATGCCCGCCCAAAAAGGCCGCGATCTTCTCCTCAAACTCGATACCGGCGGCGCTGGCCTTTTCCAGACCGTCGCGGGCCTGCGCACCACGCGCCTCGCCTTCAACGCCCAGACCATCGACATCACCACCCGCGAAAGCGCCGGACGCTGGCGGGAATTACTCGCCGGGGCGGGTGTGCGCTCGGCCTCCCTCAGCGGCGCGGGCCTCTTCACCGATGCCGCCGCCGACGCCTCGGTGCGCGCGCTGTTCTTCAACGCCGAAATCGCACCGTGGCAAGCCTTTCTCCCGGATTTCGGCGTACTCGAAGGCCCGTTCCAACTCACCGCCCTCGAATTCGCGGGCGAGCATGACGGCTCCGTCACTTACGATCTCACGCTTGCCTCCGCTGGCGCATTGACCTTCACCGCTGCATAGGAATCCGAATGCCCAACCCCCAACGCGGCGAGATCGCAGCCGTCCTCGATGGCCGTCCCCGCACCCTCTGCCTAACGTTAGGCGCATTGGCCGAACTTGAAACTGTCCTCAAAGCCGAAAACCTCGTCGCATTAGCCGAGAGTTTCGAGGCCGGCATCTCCGCCAACGACGCCATTGCCATCATCGGCGCGGGCCTGCGTGGCGCGGGTGCGCCTGAAACGGACGCCGAAGTCGCCATCATGCGCATCGACGGCGGTGCGGGGGGCGCGCTTCGCATTGTTGCCGAGCTGCTCAAAGCCACATTCGCGCCCGTCACCGGATCCGCATGAACTGGCCCGCCCTCATGGCCCACGGCCTCGGAACCCTCCACCTTTCCCCCGCTCAATTCTGGTCCATGACACCCCGCGAGTTCGTGGCGGCATCGGGCGCGCTCTCCGCCGCTTCTCCGATGGACCATGCGGCCCTCGACAGCCTGCGCGCGCTGTATCCCGATTTTACAAAATCCTAACTGACTTCGTACACCGTCTGATGATACTGCTGCCGCATCATCTCCCAACGGATACAGCCCGCAATATGGCCGCCCATCTCAACTCCGCCCGCGCAATGCTCAGCGCCAAAAACTTCCCTGCCGCCCGCCGGATGGTGCGCGAGGCGCTGGACAAAAACACCGACGATCTCGCCGCCTGGAACCTGCGAATCGAGATTGAGATGGAGGACAAGGCGTATAAGGAGGCGATCAGGCTTTCCCGCCTAATCCTCGAACGCCACCCCACCAATCTCGGCCTGCGTGAGAAAGAATTTTTTGCCGTCGCGCAAGTCCGTAAAAAACGCGCCGCCCGCAAACTCGCCGCCCGTTTCAAAGAAGATTTCCCGCACGCCACAGGCACGATCCGCAACATGGGCCTTACCCTCGACAGCCTGTCCGAAAACACCAACCGCGTCCGCGATGTGCTGGAGGAATTCTCCGATTACATCACTGATGCCGAAGACAAAAAAAACATTGGCACGGGCTATCACAACATCAACGACCCGATCCGCGCTCAGGCCATGCTGCTTGAGGCGCATGAGGAGCTGCCCAACGACGCCGAACTCAACACGGTTCTTGCCACTAACTCGTTCCAGCTGATGAAGCCTGCCACCACCCGCCGCCATGCGCGCCTTGCGTTACAATCCGACCCGACAAACCGCCGGATGCGTTATATCATCCCGGCGAGTTACCTGATCTACTTCCCGCCCTTCTTTGTGTTCGGCCTTGTCCTCTGCTGCTTCTTTTCGGTCCAAGCGTTGTTCGGAAAATACGCTGCCTATGCCTGCATCGGCCTGTATTTCTTTTTCGGTGGCATTCTCATGAACCTCCCGATGGCAGCCTTCCAAACCCTGACGCAGATTCCCGTCGTTCCTTGGGCTAAAATCCTTATGATCTTCTGGATTGTCACCTATGTGCTGATGTCTTTCCCGCAGTTTTTCGACATGCTTTTCGGACGTAAGAAAACCGTCAAGTTGAAGAGGTTCTGATCCCGTGAAATCGTTCCTCGCAAAGCTCGAAATGCTCCGCCACGACATCACATTCCGCACGATCCTTCCGTGGATGATTGCCGCGATAGTCATTTCGGTGATCAATTACCTCTATCCTGTCTTCACCACCTCACCCATCGCTCCAACCCCCGGCCTTGAGCGTGGTATGATGTATGTCGAGTCCGAAGACAGCCGTTACTGCGTTGGCGATGTTGCCAACTTACGCTTGCCCGATATGAAACCGAATTATCGCCGCCCGCTCGCTGCTGGCGCAGGTCAACAAGTCACGATCACGGCCTCCGGCTATGCCGTTGACGGCGTCCACTACACGATGCCCGATGGCTGGGCAGAGGCAGCACAACAAGCCCCCGTAACCGCCATCCCCGCAGGCCAATTCTGGGTTCCCAACGCCCGCTTTGACGCAGACAGCGCCGTCAACGCCTGGCCCCACACCCTCGTCTCCGCCGGGGCCATCGAAAAGCGCGTCACCCGTATCGCCCTCTCCCAAAACCTAACCCGCACCGGCGAACCCCTGCCCCGTGACGAAACACGGTGTGAGGG
>CALFAK010000129.1 GCA_937948985.1 uncultured Neomegalonema sp.
GGGTCTCCGGTTTCGGTATAGAGCAGAGATAGGGCGTGCGCGTGTTTGGCAAAGGCGCGTGTCTATCATCCCCATAGCAACAGGCCCGCCGGAACCCGTCCGGCGGTCATGTCGACACTGATTTCCCGCCCGTAACGGGCGGATCGTGCAGCGCGTAAAGCGCCATCTCATGACAATCCTTCAGCACAAAATCCACCGGATGCCGTCCGCGATCCCTGTGACCGGGCGGTTTTCCGGGCCGCATCGGCGCAATGTAACGACCCGTTTCGGCCCGCGCCGACAGCCTTTTCGCTTCCCATCGCGCCAGTCTGCGCGCCTGTTTCGGCACATCGCCCAGCGCTGCGTTCAACGCCCGCAGCCGTCGCATCAGATGCGCCGCACTCACCGTATCATCCGGCGAGATCACTACAACAGGCTCAAAAACCTGCACCTCATCGAAAAACCGGATGCGTGGCACAGGTTTGCGCCCCTTCACGGAGGATCGCGGCTTGAAAGATTTGCGCGCATCAAACAGCGCAAAGGCCGGAACCCGCGCGACAGCATCGCCCGAAACACGCGGAATCGGGGGCGCGGCACGCGAAACACGCGCCCCCGCCTCAATCTTGAAAACAACCTTCACCACAACAACCAGCCGCCGGAACGCCGCTTCAGCAGGTCGCAAAACCCGCCAAATCCCCGTCCTGACATGCCTCGGCAGCACAGATCCATCGCCCGCCAATACGAGCAACGCGGCAACCATCCGCACCAGCGCATCCCGTTGACGATCTATGCCCAGTGTCCAGTCCATGCGGTGCTAAATGTGTCCTTCTTCGTTGCCAATTCCGCATCAATAAGAACTTTATAGGAACAAATGTCAAGCGCACGCTGCGGAAACCCCGCGACTTGTTCGCGGTGTCCATCGTGCAAGGCGTGTGGAACAATGGATACCGCGACCAAGTCGCGGTAAGACAAGGCTTTATAACACCGGCATATTGCCGTCGCGTTCATAATTGACAAAATCGCCTCCACCCGCCATTTTGCGCTTATGGGGATTTGCGAACGCCCCGTGAGGCTCAGGCCGAAGGATCGCATCCGTTTGTTTTTCAAAGGATGCCACACCCATGCCTTCTCTCAACGAAATCACCCCTGCCCAACTGTCGCGCCTGATCGGAACGCCTGGCGCGCCGGTATTGGTTGATCTGCGCATTGATGCGGATTTCGCGGATGATCCGCAGCTGATCCCCGGCGCGTTCCGTCATGCGTTTACGGATTTGGATACGCTACTACCCCGTTTGCGGGGGTTTCCGGTTGTCGTTTTCTGCCAAAAGGGCCGCAAAATCTCGCAAGGCGCTGCTGCGATCCTGCGTCATGAGGGTATTGCGTGCGAAACGCTTGCGGGCGGGCAATTCGCGTGGCGTGACGCGGGCTTGCCGATGGTAGAGGCCGCGAACATGCCGCCCCTTGATAACCAAGGCCGCACCGTTTGGGTCACGCGGCATCGCCCCAAGATCGACCGCATCGCCTGCCCTTGGCTCATCCGGCGGTTTGTTGATCCCAACGCGCAATTCCTGTTCGTGCCGCCGCAAGATGTGGCGCTGGTGGCGGAGAAATTTGCCGCAACGCCGTTCGATATGGAGGACGGTCATTTCTCGCATCGCGGTGAAACCTGCACGTTCGATATGATGCTGGCCGAGTTCGGGCTGTCGATCCCCGCGCTGGACCATGTGGCGACCATCGTGCGCGGGGCCGATACCAACCGCCACGACCTCGCCCCTGAAGCGGCGGGATTGCTGGCGGTTTCACTGGGCCTGTCGCGGATGTATCGGGATGATCTGGCACAGCTTGAGGCTGGAATGACCGTCTACGACGCGCTCTATCGCTGGGCGCGGGATGCGACGGATGAGGGACACGACTGGCCGGCGACCTCCGCATGAGCTGGGGCGTGATGCTGCGGGTGTTCGGGCGCATCGGGCTGTTGTCCTTCGGCGGTCCGGCGGCACAAATCGCGCTGATGCACCGTGAATTGGTCGAGGAGCGTGACTGGCTGAGCGAGGAGCAATACCTGCGCGCGCTCAGCTTTTGTATGCTGCTGCCCGGACCCGAAGCGATGCAGCTGGCAACCTTTGCCGGATGGCGGCTGCGCGGCGTGGCGGGGGGATTGTTGGCGGGATTGCTGTTCGTGATCCCCGGCGCGCTGGTGGTTCTGGCGCTGGCGCTGATCTACGCCTATGCGGGCGATGTGCCGCTGGTTCAGGCGCTGTTTCTGGGCGTCAAAGCGGTGGTCGTCGTCGTGGTGATCGAGGCACTGCTGAAAGTGGCGCGGCGGGCGCTGAAACGGCCGCTGCATTGGGCGTTGGCGGTGCTGTCCTTCGCGGGCATTTTCCTGTTCGATCTGCCGTTCCCGCTGATCATTCTGCTGGCGGGGATGATAGGATTTTTCAGCACCACAACGACGAATGCGGCCACGGGTATCGCACTGGTTCCGGCGCGCGAGACGTTGCGCACGGTGGTGATTTGGCTGGCTGTGTGGCTGCTACCCTTGGCGGTGTTGGCATTGACGGGCGGGGAATTCCTGACGACGCTGGGCCTCTTTTTCTCAAAACTGGCGGTGGTCACGTTCGGCGGCGCTTACGCGGTGTTGGCCTATATGACCCAAGCGGTGGTCGGCGATTTCGGCTGGCTGACGACGCCTGAGATGATGGACGCGCTGGGGCTGGCCGAGACGACACCGGGGCCGCTGATCCTTGTGACCGAGTTTGTCGGCATCATCGCCGGATTTCGCGAGGGCGGGCTGGGGCTGGCTTTATTGGCCGGAATCGTCACCCTGTGGGTCACATTCGCCCCGTGCTTTCTATGGATATTCGCGGGCGCACCCTACATCGACTGGTTATCCGGCCAACCGCGCCTCAGCGGGGCATTACAGGCGATTACGGCGGCGGTCGTGGGGGTGATCCTGAACCTCTCACTGTGGTTCGCCCTGCATGTGTTTTTCGCGGCGCTCTCCACGGCACGCCTTGGCCCGATGGCCGTATTAGTGCCGGATTGGAGCAGTTTTCAGCTCCTGCCCGCCACGCTGGCTGTTGGCGCGGGCTACCTTTTGCTGGTGCGGCATGTGGGGTTGGTTAAGGTGCTGGGTTTGGCCGGGCTTGCCGCGTTGGGAGTGCATCTACTCCCCGTTTGAAACCTCAATCGCCAAAACTGTCCCGTCCTCGGCAACAAGCGACGTGTCGGTGGATTGCGTCAGGCGGCGGCCATCCGCGTCTATCGCATAGGCCGGGCGCGGTGCGGTTCCGGCGACAACGCCTTGCAGGGAGGGGACTTTGCATTTCTTGCGGTGGTATTTCCTGTCGCCGTTGAAATCGAGGATGTAGTCCTTCAGCGGCCATTTATAGCTGGCCCAATCTTCACGCACCCGCTTGTCGGGATTGGCAAGCGCCCAACGTTGGAAGTCTGTCGTCCGGAAAAAATGGTGCAGGCGCGGGGCGCTGTCGATGCGCACATCATCCGGCAAAGGCGCGCGCATCCGTTCGGAAACAAGCTGCCATTTCAGCGAGAAGTTCCACCACCACAGCATATCAAACGCACTGTCGATGCGGATGGGGCAGGCTTGGGATTGCTGTTCAAGATAACCAAGCGCCTCCCGCGCGTTCTTGCGGCCCAGTTTCTCTGCGATAACAGGGGTCAGTACACCCTCCCAAGGCGCGTGAAAATCGGTGGGTTTGAGATCAGCGGCGAGCATAGACCCGAAGATTTGATCGCCATGTTCGCCGGAGATGGTCAGGTGTGTTGGCGTCAGGGCATCCTGAATACGCTTGATCTTCGTTAGCGTAATCCCCTGTTTCTTCAGCATCTTATAAAACCGCCGATATTCCCACCAGGAGGCGGTGGTGTAAGCGATTTCGAGCCGCGATGTATCGCCATCCAAGGCTTTCAGCAGCGCGATGACCACGGCAGTGGAATCGATACCGCCGGACCAAAGCACGCGGATGCCGAGGTCTTGCCCGCGCGCGTGCGCCACCAGCGCAACGGCGCGCTGGTCGCAGAGCGTTGCGAGGTCGGCTACGGCGTTGAATTCTGTGGGTATCGGGTCAAGGATTTTGACCGGAAAACCGCAATTCATGCTCCCCGTGCGGTCGATCAGGCCGAGGCCGAAAAACCCGCAGGCCCAGCGGTATTGCTGGTTCACCTCATGCCCCAACACGCTGCGCCGCATCGCCATCGGCCCGCTCAGATAGACCAGCGGCACGGAATGCGGCACATCCTCATTCCAATGGCCACGCATATTTGCCCAGAGTTTGCCGAGTGATTTCATGGCGTGTCCCTTCGCCCCTCCAGATAACGGCGGCGAATTAACCATAAGTTTAGATCACGGGGGATTCGAGGCTTCACTTGCGGGACGGTATCGCTTTAGAAAGTCGCATGTTTGAGAAAGCCAGCCGCCCCGACCTGACCTATGCCTCCCTGAACCGTGCCGCGCATTTGCGCGAGGATGCGGAGGCGCTTGCACGAATGCGCACCCATACGGACGCGCGCGTGCTGCCGTTTGCCAAGCGCGAACCGCTGTTGACGGGGGCCGATTTTGCCGGGCTTGGCTGGGTGCGGGCGGATAATCCGCTGGTGGCTGGGGCCGATCTGATCTTTCTGGGGCTGGAAGGGGACGCGCCGCGCTTTGCCGCTGCTCTCCCGGAGACAGACGCGCCCGAAGGCGGCACGTTTATCGAGATGCGCTCGGCGATTCTCAGCGGGGCTTTCGGGGGTGATAACGCGGCAATCGCGAGCGGTGCGCTGGCGATGGTCAACTGGCACAGCACCCATCCCCGCTGCGCCCGTTGTGGTGAGGAAACGCGGATGACGCAAGGCGGTTGGCGGCGGGACTGTTCGTCTTGCGAGGCCGCGCATTTCCCGCGTACGGACCCGGTTGTCATCATGCTGCTGGAGCGCGACGGGCATTGCGCGCTGGCGCGGAATGTGAATTTTCCGGAGACGCTGTTCTCCTGCATTGCCGGATTTGTCGAGCCTGGGGAATGTGTTGAGGAGGCCGTGCGGCGGGAGAGTTTTGAGGAACTGGGCCTGACGCTGGGCCGTGTCGCCTATGTCTCGTCGCAGCCGTGGCCGTTCCCGATGTCGTTGATGATGGGGTGTATCGCCGAGACGGCCGATGAGGCGTTTACGCTGGAGGCGGCGGAAATTGCCGAGGCACGATGGCTGTCGAGGGATGATGTGCGGCGGCTGATGGCGGGTGGGATCGCCGACATGATGGCCCCGCGCAAAGGCGCGATTGCGGGGACGCTGCTGGATGATTGGGTAAACGGGCGCATCGGGTTCGGGTGAGGGATATTGTCATTGCCGGACTTGTTCCGGCAACCAAAAAGTGTCGCAAAGTAAGGCGCTTATCTATGATGTGGAGAGCGGTTGATCGCTCTAAAGAATAATTTCCAAGACCGAGGTTCCCGACATGACAGCCCCCCGCCCCCTCTCATCCCATCGCGCCACCGCGCTAAAGGGCAATGTCGATATTCCCGGTGACAAATCCGTCTCGCACCGCTCGCTGATCTTTGGCGCGATGGCGGTGGGGGAGACGGTGGTGACGGGGTTGCTGGAGGGGGAGGATGTGCTCGACACTGCAAAGGCGATGCGGGCGTTGGGGGCCGAGGTCACGCGCGATGAGGATGGCACTTGGCATATCTTCGGGGTCGGGACGGGCGGATTTGCGGAGCCGGAGCAGGTGATTGATTGCGGCAACTCCGGCACGGGCTGTCGCCTGATCATGGGCGCGGTTGCCACGCACGGGTTTTCAACGACCTTCACGGGCGATGCCAGCTTGCGCTCGCGGCCTATGGGGCGGATACTGGACCCGCTGGCGCAATTCGGCACCCGCAGCGAGGGCCGCAGCAAGGGACGGTTGCCGCTGACGCTGATCGGGACGGACAGCGCGGTTCCGGTGGAGTACACCCTGCCGATGCCCTCCGCGCAGGTGAAATCGGCGGTGCTGCTGGCGGGGCTGAATGCGCCGGGGCATACGATGGTGATCGAGCCGGAGGCGACCCGCGATCATACCGAGCGGATGCTGCGCGGCTTTGGCGCTGAATTGACAGTTGAGCCTTCGCAAGGCGGGCGGATCATTACGCTGGTAGGACAGCCTGACCTGAACCCGTGTAAGATTGCCGTGCCGCGCGACCCGTCCTCGGCTGCGTTTCCTGTCGTGGCCGCCCTGCTGGTGCCGGGGTCCGAAATCCGTGTGCCGGGCGTGTCGCGCAACCCCACCCGCGACGGGCTTTACACCACATTGGTCGAGATGGGCGCGGACCTGACATTCGAGAACGGGCGCGAGGAAGGCGGGGAGCCTGTGGCCGACCTGCTGGTGCGCGGCTCATCGCTGAAAGGCGTTGAGGTTCCGCCCGAACGGGCCGCGTCGATGATTGACGAATACCCGATCCTCAGCGTTGCCGCGTCATTTGCCGAAGGCCGCACGGTGATGCGCGGCGTGGGTGAGCTGCGCGTGAAGGAAAGCGACCGCATCGCGGCGATGGAGGCGGGGTTGCAGGCGAACGGCGTCGTAACCTCTTCCACCGAAGACAGCTTTACCGTTGAGGGGCGCGGGATTGACGGCGTGCCGGGCGGCGGGACCGTAACAACGCATCTGGATCACCGCATCGCCATGAGCTTCCTCGTCATGGGCCTCGCCGCACAAAACCCCGTCACCATAGACGACGCCCGCCCCGTGGCCACGAGTTTCCCGAATTTCGAGCCGCTGATGAAGGCGCTGGGCGCGGAGATGGGGTGACCGGCACTTCCGACGATCTCACCACAGGATCGATTTATCGGCATTTGATCCGGCTTTCGATCCCGGCGTCGATGGGGATGGTTTTCAACACGCTTTATAACCTCACGGACCTGTGGTTCGCGGGGCTGGTATCCGATGCGGCGCTGGCCGGGATGTCGGTGGCGGGGAGTGTGTTCTTTTTGTTGCTCGGGATGAGCATCGGGTTGCGGACCGGAACGGCGGCGATGATTGCGGCGGATATCGGCGCGGGACGCCGGAACGAGGCGCAGGCGTGGCTGGATACAGGCATCGGTGTTGCTGTTGTTTTATCGGTACTGTCGCTCGTCATTGGGTGGCTGGTGGCCGATGATATCATCCTGTTTTTGGGCGCAACACCAACCACAGCGCCGCCGGCCAAGGAATATCTGTCGATTATTCTGGGCGGCAATATCATCTTTGTGCTCGGCTTTGTCGCCAGCGGGGCGCTGATGGCGATGGGGGATACGGCTTCCTACCGCAATGCGCTGGCTGTCGGATTTTTCGTGAATTTTGCACTGAACCCGGCGCTCACTTTCGGTTTGGGATTGGGTGTTACTGGGTTGGCGCTGGCCACGCTGATCACGCAAACCGGCACGGCGGTCTATATGTTTTTAGTGCTCAAGCGTCGGTTGGGCGCATGGGCTGCGCCGGGGTTCGATATGGCGCGCTGGGGTCCGTTTCTGCAGCAGACCGTGCCCGCGAGCCTGAACATGATGACGATCATCCTTGGCGGCTTCATCACCGTCGCTTTTGTCGGACGGTTCGGGGTTGAGCAGGTGGCGGGCTATACGGTCGGGCTGCGGTTGGAGCAGGTTTTGCTGCTGCCCGCGCTGGGCCTGAACGCCGCCGTGATGGCGTTGGCGGGACAGAATTTCGGCGCGGGACAGCCGGAACGGGTGCGCGAGAGCTATCTCAAGGGGCTGACCATCGGCCTTGGCATGGCGGCGGTTTGCATTCCGGTGATGGTGTTTTTCTCCCCCGCGCTGATGATGGTTTTCAGCGGGGATGAGACGATTATCGGCACGGGTGCAAGCTATCTGCGCATCGATGCGCTGGCGTTTTACGGCTATGTCGTGCTGTTCCAGAGCGTCGCGGTTTTGCAGGCGATGAAGAGGCCGATGTTCCCGATGGTACTGGGCATAGCGCGGCAACTGGTGCTGCCCGCTTGCATAAACTACGTGCTGATCGTGTGGCTGGGCTATCCTTTGATGGCGGTGTTTGTGACGGTGGTGGGCGTGGTGATCGCCGCCGCTATTGTCGGGCACTGGTACACGATGCGGATTCTCAACGCTTAACGCTCATCCGTCCGCATCCGGCGCTCCAGCCAACGGACGCCAGCCGAGACGATCAGGATCAGCACCAGATATTCCAGCACGAGGATCGTATAAATCTCCAAAGGGCGATACTCCGTGACGACAAGCTCGTTCGCTTTACGGGTCAGCTCCTGCATCCCGATCACCGAGACGAGCGACGACATCTTCAGCATATAAACCAGCTGATTGCCCAGCGCGGGCAGGATGCGGCGGATGGCTTGGGGCAGGATCACAAAGCGCATCGTGTCGGCGTAGTTGAGCGACACGGAATGTGCCGCCTCGTACTGGCCTTTGTCGATGGACTGGATGCCGGCCCGGAAAATCTCGGCCTCGAACGCGCTGTCCGACAGGGCCAGCGCGATAACGCCCGCCCAGAACACGCTGATGGAAATATCCGCGACTTGGGGCAAGCCGTAATAGACCCACAGGATCAGCACGAGGATCGGCACGGCACGCACGATCTCAACGTAAAAGCGGTTGATGCCGCGCAGAACGGGGTTTTTCGACAGGCCGGGCAGGGCGATCAGCAGGCCGACCACGATGGAAATCAGGATCGCGGTGACGGACAGCAAGATGGTGTAATAAAGACCGCTGAGCAGGAATTTGAGATTGAGCCAACCGGATTTCGTTGAGGGATCAACGACATACCACCCCCAGTCAGCGGAGCAACCGGACAGGGTGGCGAGGAGGGCTATCAATAAAAGCGTCCTGCCCCGCACTTGATGCGGGGCCTTTGCGAATGGACGGAGGCCCCGCATCAAGTGCGGGGCAGCAGCGATCTGCGTCGGTTTTGTGAAAAGTTGAGGGAGAATTGACATGATCTGATCCCTCAATGCGGCAGAATTTTTTGCAGAAAGTCCTTACAGCGGGCGCTTTCCGGGTTGGTGAAAAACGTCTCCGGCGGGGCGGTTTCGACGATCTCACCGTGATCCATGAACACCATCGTATCCGCGACTTTGCGGGCGAAGCCCATCTCGTGCGTCACCACAATCATCGTCATACCGCTTTCGGCCAGTCCGACCATCACGTCCAGCACCTCGTTAATCATCTCAGGGTCCAGCGCCGATGTCGGCTCATCAAACAGCAGGATTTCCGGCTCCATACACAACGCCCGCGCAATGGCGACGCGCTGTTGTTGACCGCCCGAAAGCTGTCGCGGGAATTTGTCGGCCTGTTCGGGGATGCGGACACGGGTGAGGTAGCGCATGGCGATCTCGCGGGCCTCCTCACGGGTTTTGTCCCGTGCGCGCATCGGGCCGAGGGTAAGGTTATCGATGATGGACAGATGCGGAAACAGGTTGAATTGCTGGAACACCATGCCGACTTTTTCGCGGATGCGGTTCAGCGCCGCCTTGCTGCCATCCAGCGTGACGCCGTCAACAGTGATCGCGCCCGCATCGTGCACCTCAAGCTGATTGATGCAGCGGATCAAGGTCGATTTGCCGGAACCGGACGGCCCGCAGACCACCACGCGTTCGCCCTTGGCAATGTCCAGCGACACGGTGTTGAGGGCGGTGAATGTGCCGTAGCGTTTGGTCACATCGGACAGTTGAATGATCGGCATGGGCGCTCCGGTATTGGCACAGGCGTTAGGTATGGCGCGGGGGCCAAGCCTCAAGTTTTATCTGAACTGCGCGGGCAAGGGCAGGCATCCGGTCAATCCGGCGGGCAGCACCAGCCACGCGCCCGCGCCGTAGAGGGATTTGGCAAAGGCGGGGGCGTCGCTTTTCAGGGTGATTGAGACGGGCGAGCGCGAGAGGATGGCGGCGTCGGGCATCGCGGCGATGAAACGTTCGCCGGGCAGGATAACCACGGCGGCGGGCGCGGCGTCGCTGTACCGCATGACGAGGGCCATGATCGTGATCCACGCGGTGAGCAGGGTGAGGGTCCACAAGATGAGGGGCTTCGCCCAGCCTGTGAGGCTATGATTTTTGTAATTTCGACAGCCATTACCGGACTTGTTCCGATAATTCAGAGTTGCCCATTCACCGGGATTGGATCGTCGGAATAAATCCGACGATGACGGCTTTCTTCCGTAATCATTCTTAATAGTCATGGATATGTTCGATGGTCAGGCCGCGCGCGGACAGGCCGCGCAGGGAGTCGGCCAGATCGCTCACCTTCACCATGAACAGCGCGCGGATGTCGCCGTAACCTTGGCGTGGGAATGTATAGAGCGCGTCCGGCGGGGGCGTGGCGGTTATGGCGGTGAAGAGGATATCGTCATTGCCCGCAATTTCGATGAAATCCGCACCCTTTCCTGCCAGTTCAACAAGGATGTTGGTGAGTTCACGGTAGCGCGGGGTTTCGATCTCGATGCCCTCACGCCGTTCGGTGATGAACGTCACGGTGCCGGGCAATTCGGCGGGGTCAATGCCGCTGAGGATCATGCGCAGACGGAGTTTATCCTCGCCCGTTCCGGCAACCGCCGCCGCGATGACGCCCGCGTAGGCTTGCTTTGCCTCGTATTCAAAGCCCAGCGCGATGGCGCGTTCACGGTCGCGGGGGCGATCCGTGGCATTGGCTTTCAACTCGGCCACGTCGCGGGTGAAATTCCATTTGTACCACGGGGTTTGTTGCAGGAACGTCGCGTAATCGGCGGCCTGGCGGGCTGAAATATCCTCCAGCGGCGCGCGGCGGTCTCCGTCGATCATCGCGAACAGGCGTCCGGGGATTTCCTCATAGGCGGCTTTGGCGAGCAGTTCCGCCGTGAAGCTGACGCCGATTGTGTAAATGGTTTGCTTGCTGGTGGTGGTGAACCCGCCATGCCCGCCGGATGCTTCGCTCAGGGCGCACAGCGAGGACCAAAAGCCCCTTATGGCGCGGAAAAAGCCGAAATCATGCGGGTCGCCTGTGCTGATGACCTTAGCATAATCGTCATAAGCATGGACGATATGCCATTCGGGGTAGGTGGTCAGTGTGCGCGATTCCGGGCGTTGCCATTCCGCTTCGGTGATGAGCGGAGTGTAGGTCTCGCCGGATTGCTCAGTCACGCAAGCCAGCTCGTTATAGGCGACGGGGACCAGCAGCCCGATGACCAGCAGCACAAGCGCGAACAGGCCGCGCTTAAACCATTTCCACAAGCGGCGCATCAGCGGCGGTCCAGAAGCAGACCCGACAGCAAGGCGATGCCGCCGAGACTGATATGCGGCAGGTTCGCAAGGATTTTAAAGCCGAAGGGCAAGTCCAGCACGCCGTTGTTGAAGATACCGAAATCAAGGAAACCGGACCCTGTGGCAAGGCCCAGCGCCCCATCGGCCAGATAGAGCGCGCCGAAGATAAGCAGGAACAGCTTTGACGCCCGGTGCGACGTGATCGCCGCTCCCAATGCCCATAGGGCGGAGGCCAGATGCAGCGCATCATCGAAAATATCGAGAGCGAAGATGCCGAAGGCCAGCCCGTCCGTATCAACGATTCCGGGAATATAGTTGAGCGCCGCCGCGCCCAGCAGGACGATGAAATAGATGAATGCAATCTTGCGCAGAATGGTCATAAGATTGGCCTTTGTGTTTGTTCTCTGTAGTCATTGCCGGACTTGTTCCGGCAAGCCGGTGCCGAATTTCCGCCGGGACCGGACCCTCGGAACAAGTCCGGGGGTGACGCTGTGAGAGGAAATCGCAACGCCATCATAGCGCCTCCAAATATCTGTCCCAAAAACCGTTCCGCAGAACGCCCTTGGGGTCAATCTCGCGTTTCTTGGCCACGAATTCCGGTGCGCGGGGGTAGGCGCGCAGTAATTGGTCCGGTGTGGCGTGTGGCCTGTATGGCAGGTAGTAACTGCCGCCGATGGCCACAACGCGGTCGATCAGATCGCGGGTCATCCGTGCCATATCCGCCTCACCCCGCGCGGTCATCTCCTGCGAGAAAAGCATGACGGCGGCGATGCGGGGGACGGGGGCGTAGGTGAGCCAGCTTTCGGTGTCGGCGGCCACGTAGCGCAGCGTGATGTTGAGCATCGACTGGTAGGAGGCGGGGATTACTTCCTGACACGCTGTTATGAACTCCGCGAAACGGTCGGGGGCGACGAAATATTCGTGCAGGATATCCGTGCGGTTCGGGTCGTTATCATCCAGCGTCACCACAGGCTCGTTGATGAGCGTGTTGCGGGTGACGGGGCCGCCCGCGATGGCGGGGCCGATACCGGTTTCGATCCCCCACCGCCAGCGTTTGATCCGCTCGTTGCCCAACTGGGCGCGGAAGATGTGGCGGGAGGCTTTGGACATAAAGCCCGACGTGCCGGCGGGGGGCAGGGCGTCTTGGTCCGCATCGGGGCGGTACGTGATGAGCAGTGCATCCTCGAAAAACCGCGCACGGTCCACGTTGAGGCGGCCATAGGCCATGTCGACGGTGGGGTCGCTCAGCGTGGCGATCATCGCGTCGGCATAGGCGGCGCTTGGCATCTCCTCATAAGTCGGGACGAGGCGGCGGTTGGGGGCCATTTCGACATCCATCCGCGTGATCAGCCCTGTGAGGCCGTAGCCGCCCATCGCATGGGTGAAAAGGTCGGCGTTCTGACTGCGCGAGCATGTGACCAATTCGCCATCGGGCAGAACCATCTCAAGACTGCGCACGGTCGCGCCCATCGGGCCGTGGGGGACGGGCCAGCCGTGGGCGTTGACGCAGAAAGTGGCGGCGACGCCGAAATCGTGGTTCGACTGCATGACTTTCGGGCCGAAGCCGAGCGGGTCAAGCTGTGCAATCACCTCCCGCCAGCGCAATCCGGCATGGGCGCGATAGGTCTGCGCGGCGGTGTCGGGTTCGAGGAATTGCGTGTCGAAGGTGATCGCGTGGCCGTCTCGCGGGATCGCATGGCCGCCCATCGAGTGACGCGCCGCGCCGATATTGACGGGACGGCCTTGGGCAGCGGCGTCTTTGAGTTCTTTGCGCAGGGTCGTGACGAGGGCTTTGCCGGGATCTTCGCCGATGTTGATGCGCTTGTGGATCGGGGTTTCGCTGAGGCCGGAGGCATCGTTGAGTGTCTTGGACGCGGTGGCGGGACGCAAGGAGGTTGTGCCGCCCAAGACGGGCGCGCGCGAGCCGAACACCCGCGCCGTAGCGTATCCGGCAACCGCACCCGTGCCAAGCAATAGAGTGCGCCGTGAGAATGTGCCCATTCCGGCCCCCGTCTCGTTAAAATAACAGCTTCAATTTAGCGCTTTCGCGGCGGATCATGTAGAGAAAGTTGCAAATTGATGAACAAAGCGTAAACTGCTGGTCATTCTGCAACGCAGCAATATGTGTGGCCTATCCAAAAGGCATAAGCCTTTTACAGACCGGAGAGACGAAACGATGAAATTTCTGAAAATCGCGACGACAGCGATGATGTTGCTTGTGACACCGACGATTGCCAAGGCCGAGGGCGCGCTGAAAGATATTCTCAGCAGCGGCACGTTGAAAGTCGGCACGACGGGTGACTGGAACCCGATGACCATGAAAGATGTCGCCACCAATTCCTACACGGGCTACGATATCGACGTAATGACCGAACTGGCCAAAGACCTCGGCGTTGAGGTTGAGTTTGTCCCCGCAGACTGGAAAACGCTGGTCAGTGGCGTGACCTCCGGCAAGTATCACATGACCGGATCGGCGTCCGTTTCCCCTGCCCGTGCAAAGGCAGCCGGATATTCGACCAGCTACTTCTCGTTGGCCACTGTGCCGCTGGTGCTGAAGAAAAACGCGGACAAATTCAGCGATTGGGAAGACCTGAACAAGGCGGATGTGACCGTGGCGGCGACGCTGGGCACGACACAGGAAAAGCAGGTCAAAGAGTTCTTCCCGGACGCGAAATACAAGATCGTCGAAAGCCCCGCGCGTGACTTCCAGGAAGTGCTCGCCGGCCGCGCCGATGCGCATATCACCTCGAATGTTGAAGCGTATAAGCTGGCCGAG
>CALFAK010000130.1 GCA_937948985.1 uncultured Neomegalonema sp.
CCAAAAGCAGTAGCGCGGCAACCATCCGCAGCAACGCCTCCCGTTGGCGGTCTATGGCGAGGGTCCAGTCTATAATCTCTTCCTTTTAAAATCGAACATAAAAGGAACTTACCCACCCGCACCAGCGCCCGTCAAGTGCCATTACGGCGTCAGGTCGGTGCGGTTGGAAAATCAACCCCCAACGCCCGCTCAAACACCCCCTGATCCACATTCCCCCCCGACGCCGTCACGATCACCGCGTCGCCTTCAACCATCTCCGCCCGATACAGCGCCGCCGCCAGTGCGGCCGCGCCGCCCGGCTCGACCACGATCTTCAGCCATTGCCACGCCAGCCGCATCGCCGCCAACACCTGCGTATCACTCACCGCCAGTCCCGGCCCGAAAAGCCTGCGCCCGATCGGCAGCGTCAGCTCCCCCGGCGTCGGTGACAGGATCGCGTCTTGTATAGATCCGCTCGTCCGCACATTCGTCACCCGCTCCCCCGTCGCCAGCGAGCGTCCGAAATCATCAAACCCTTCCGGCTCCACGGGCCGCACCCGCATGAACGGGGCTGTCGTCTCCAGCGCCAGCGCAATCCCGCCCGCAAATCCGCCGCCTGAACAACAGACCAGCACATCCGCCGCCGTCACGCCCGCCTCCGCCGCCTGCTCCACAATCTCCAGCCCGCACGTCCCTTGTCCCGCAATCACGAACGGATCATCAAAAGGCCGCACCAGCGTCAGTCCGCGCCCCTGCGCCAATGCCGCGCCAATCGCCTCGCGGTCTTCGGTATCGCGATTATACAGCACCACTTCCGCCCCGTAGGCCCGCGTCGCGTCAATCTTCGCGGCGGGCGCATCGGCGGGCATGATGATCACGGCGGGCGCATTCAGCAGCTTGCCCGACAGCGCGACCCCCTGCGCGTGGTTGCCGCTCGAAAACGCCACCACCCCGCGCGCGCGCTCATCCGGTGTCAGCGAGGACAGTTTGTTCCACGCCCCGCGAAATTTGAACGACCCTGTCCGCTGCAAACATTCCGCCTTCACCAATACCCGCCGCCCCGCCACCGCATTAATCTGCGGTGCTTCCAGAAGAGGCGTACGCACGGCATGTCCGGCAAGGCGCTCACGGGCGGCGGGGATATCGGGTCGATTGTGATCCATTGTGACCTCCATGACGTTACAGCCAATGTGTAAAACTTATATATGACTCCAGCATTCTTTAATGATCTACGTTGTATAAGGGATCAAATATAGCGATAAGAACAATCTCAAAAGGGGACATATTTATGATCGAACGCATCGGTGCCGGCAAGCGCATGAGCGAAATCGTCAAACATAACGGTACCATTTATCTGTCAGGACAAGTCGGCGAGGGCGCGACTGTTGCCGAGCAAACCCGTGATTGCCTCGCGCAGGTTGATGCCCTGCTCGCCAAGGCCGGATCGTCAAAAGAGCAAGTGCTGCAAGCGATCATCTGGCTCGACGACATGGCCAATTTCGCCGAAATGAACGAGGTTTGGGACGCTTGGGTAGCGCCGGGCCACGCCCCCGCGCGCGCGTGCGGAGAGGCCAAGCTGGCCGCCCCGAAATTCAACGTCGAAATCACCGTCACCGCCGCATACGACCGCAGGGGATAAACGAAGCGCCAAGACTTGCGTGAATTCTGACGCTCTGTGGCTCAACCGATCGCGGATGACTCTATCCGGCGCGCGGATCAATCGGCAGGTGGTTCAGCGCCAACGCGTCCTGCAACACACCCGCTGCTGACAGCAGGCCCGCCTCCCCGCGCGGCCTGCCGATCATCTGCAACCCCACCGGCAACCCGCGCGCCGTGAACCCGCAGGGCAGTGACAGCGCGGGCAGCGAGACAACGGTAATCGCATACACAATCGCCAGCCAGTCGATATACGTCTCGAATTCCTGCCCAGCGCATTCCTTCACATAGCGCTCTTCGACAGGGTAGGGCGGCACAATCGTCGCCGGGCACAGCAGCAGGTCATAGGTCTCGAAAAACTCCGCCGCCCGCGCCACCATCCGCCCCCGCGCCCGCTCAGCACGGCCCAGATCAGCGGAGGTCAGCGCCAGCCCTTTCTCGATATTCCACACAACTTCCGGCTTGAGCATATCCCGGTGATCGTGCAGCAAATCCGCCATCCCGGTGGCAAAATCATGCGCGCGCAAAGTCTGAAACACCTCATGCGCATCGCCCAGATCGGGATGGGCCTCTTCGACCGGAATACCCATTGAGGCAAATTTATCAGACGCCGTACGGCAAATTTCGGCCACTTCAGGATCAACAGGGGTGATGCCGAGTGTGTCGCTATATGCGACACGAATTGGTCGCTCCCGCCGCGCCGCCGCCTCCGCAAACGGTGTCGCGGGCGCGTCCAGCGACAGCGGCTCACGAGAATCGTACCCGCACATCGCATCGAAAAACAGCGCAAGATCATCAACATCGCGGGCCATCGGCCCCTCGACGCCCAGCGTCGCATAGGGATTGGCGGACGGGCCGGACGACACGCGACCCGGCGACGGACGCATACCGACGATGCCGTTAAAGCTCGCCGGATTTCGCAACGACCCGCCCATATCCGACCCATGCGCGAACCATGCCATCCCCGTGGCCAGCGCCACCGCCGACCCTCCCGACGACCCCGCCGCCGAAAGGGCGGTATTCCAAGGGTTGAGTGTCGCGCCGAAGACCTCGTTGAACGTATTTCCGCCCGCGCCGAATTCGGGCGTGTTGGTCTTGGCATAGACCACCCCGCCTGACGCCTCGATCCGCTCGACCACATGAGCGGATGTTTCGGGGATGGTGTCAGCAAAAATCGGTGAGCCATGCGTACTGCGCACCCCCGCCACATCGGACAGGTCTTTAATCGCCACAGGCATCCCGCACAGCAACCCGCGTTCGCTAACGGGCCGCGCCTCCAAAGCCCGCACAGCCTCCCGCGCCCGATCAAAGCACAGCGTCGGCAATGCATTCACCGCACCGTCCACCGCTTCCACCCGCGCGGCAACCGCATTGAGCAGGTCGCCCCCGCTCAACGCGCCACTACGCAACCCCGCCAAGACATCCCGCGCGCTGCGTTTGATCAACTCATCCATAGCGTCGTCCCCTCATGTGTCATGGAATCTGTGCCACAGCAGGGGGTTGATATGAAGCACCATAAGCTCTTCTGGAACCCTCTCCCGGCGCACAAGGTTTGCGTTACCCGCGGCCCCGAACACCCTCATACGCGATCAGGTGAATGTGGGGCTGCCACAAAGAAACGTCACTCCAAATCCCTCACAGCACATCAATCGGCACCTTGATATATGATTTCCCGTTGCTCTCGGCGGGCGGCATCTGCCCCGCGCGCATGTTCACCTGGATCGAGGGCACGATCAGTTTCGGCATCGACAGCTGCGCATCGCGCGTGGTGCGCATGTCGACGAATTCCTCCATCGTCACGCCGCCGCCCACATGCACGTTAGCCGCCTTCTGCTCCGCAACGCTCGATTCCCAGGCAAAAACATCCCGCCCCGGCGCTTTGTAGTCGTGGCACGTGAACAGGCGCGTATCATCGGGCAGCGACAACACCTTCCGGATCGAATGCCACAGCGTCTCCGCGTCCCCACCGGGAAAATCACACCGCGCGGTCCCGAAATCGGGCATGAACAGCGTATCCCCCACAAACGCCGCATCCCCGATCACATAGGTCAGGCACGCGGGCGTGTGCCCCGGCGTGTGCAGCACTTGCGCGCTCAGGCCACCGATCTCAAACCGATCCTGCTCACGGAAAAGTTGATCAAACTGCGAGCCGTCCCGCTCGAACTCGGTCCCCGCGTTGAACACCTTACCAAACGTGTCCTGCACCTCGGTAATCCCGCCGCCAATCCCGATTTTCCCGCCAAGTTGTTGTTGCAGGTAAGGCGCGGCGGACAGGTGGTCGGCATGGACATGCGTTTCCAAAATCCACGCGACACTCAGGCCGTTCTCCCGCACATGCGCGATGATGATATCCGCCGGCCCCTTATGCGTGCGCCCCGAAACCGCATCATAGCCCAGCACCGAGTCGATGATCGCACAGGCATCACTGTCAGGGTCGCGTACCACATAAGACGCGGTATTGGTCGGCTCATCAAAGAAAGGGGTGACGATGGGGTTCATGCTGTAACCTCGGTTATTTCACGGTTTTTCAACGTGAATTATGCCGCAAATAACCGGATAAATCCATTGGATAACGCGGGGTGAGCGCATATGTCTGGATTAACCCCTATTCACATTCAGGAAAAGAGAACCCCATGCTCGATACCGCCCCATCGCTTGAGTCCATGCTCAAAGACGCCAGCCTGTTGCAGCAATCCGCTTATATCGACGGTGAGTGGGTCGGTGCGGATGGCGGCGGCACGGTTGATGTGACCAACCCCTCAACCGGCACGGTCATCGGCACAGTCCCCGATATGGGCCAACCCGAAACCGCCCGCGCTATTGAAGCCGCCCGTATCGCCCAAAAAAGCTGGGCCGCGAAAACGGGCAAAGACCGTTCTGCCGTTTTGCGCAAGTGGTTCGAGCTGATTATGGCCAATCAGGATGATCTGGGCACAATCCTCACCGCTGAAATGGGCAAACCGTTGGCTGAAGCCAAGGGCGAAATCGCCTACGGCGCGTCTTTCATCGAATGGTTCGCCGAGGAAGCCAAACGCATCTACGGCGAAACCATCCCCGGCCATCAGGAAGACAAACGCATCGTCGTTCTCAAGCAGCCCATCGGCGTTGTCGGCGCAATCACCCCGTGGAACTTCCCCAACGCGATGATCACCCGAAAGGCGGGTCCGGCGCTGGCGGTAGGCTGTTCCATCGTCCTCAAACCCGCCACCATGACCCCCTATTCCGCGCTGGCACTGGCCGTATTGGCCGAACGCGCGGGACTGCCAAAGGGCTTGCTCAACGTCATCACAGGCAAATCCAGCTCCGCCATCGGAACCGAGCTGACCACCAACGATGTCGTGCGTAAGATCACCTTCACCGGATCGACCGAAGTGGGCCGCATCCTGATGAAGCAGAGCGCGGATCAGATCAAAAAACTCAGCCTTGAGCTTGGCGGCAACGCGCCGTTCATCGTCTTCGATGACGCTGATATCGACGCCGCTGTCGAGGGCGCGATGATCTCCAAATTCCGCAACGCGGGCCAAACCTGCGTCTGCGCCAACCGCATCTACGTGCAAGCGGGTGTCTACGACACGTTCGCCGAAAAGCTGGCCGCCAAAGTCGCCGGAATGCAAGTCGGTGACGGCTTCTCCGACGGCGTCGCCATCGGCCCGATGATCGAGGAAAACGGCGTCGCCAAAGTCGAAGAGCATATCGAAGACGCTGTTACAAAAGGCGCGAAAGTTATCGTTGGCGGCGAACGGCACGCACTGGGCGGTACATTCTTCACACCCACAGTTATGACGGGCGTGACCAAAGATATGAAAGTCACCAGCGAAGAAACCTTCGGCCCCGTTGCCCCGCTGTTTAAATTCGACGAGGTGGATGATGTCGTGGCGCAGGCCAACGACACGATCTTCGGCCTCGCCGCCTATTTCTACGCCCGCGATCTCAGCCGTGTGTGGCGTGTGGCCGAGGCGCTGGAATACGGCATCGTCGGCATTAACACCGGCATCATCTCCACTGAAGTCGCCCCGTTCGGCGGTGTGAAGCAATCCGGCCTTGGCCGCGAAGGCTCGCACCACGGGACAGAAGACTTCCTTGAGATGAAATATCTCTGCATGTCCGGAATTTAATTCCTTTACGCGATTATTCTGATCGCAAATGAAACCAAACATGACGTACCGAACATACGGTACGTCATGTATTGAAACCATATTCAATTGAAATTAAAGCAATCTCATTTGAAATAACGCTGACTTCTATAGTCAATTATTGCTTATATTTGTTTTATTTTATATTGCAACTTTAGCAAAATATTAACGTATTTTTTGCTCTCTCAAGCTGTGTTTGGGTGCCATGCTTCAGTTTAAGGCAATGTCAGGCGCGCGGATAAATGGCGCGTTTTGAAAACCTTTGTAAAACAAACAGATAGCGCATTTGTGATGATCCGGTAATCATTGAAAATGCTTTTGTGTGCCCTACAGTTTTTAGCAGTATTTCTCCTCATGTGTGAGATCGTTGAACACAGAGAGGGCGGTAAAGGAACGCGATCCATGAAGACCATTGGTCAGACCGAAAACACAGTATCCGGCGCGGGTCCGGCAGATGACAACCTGATGCTCAATCGCATCCGCGAGGCACAAGACCGCCACCAATGCGGACGGGCGACGCCAATGGATGAGGCGTTTCTCGCCGGCGAAAAAGTGCGCCGCTTTCTGCAAGCAAGCGTCATACCCGACGCCCTGCCAGGCGGCGTCTGAGGCACCTGCGATCAGGGTAAGCCTGCATCGTCAACAATCGGCACAGGCCGATCCAACACCACCTCCGGCGCGGGGCCGTCGGGGTCATCAATCCGGCAGGTATAGGCCAGCGCCTCAACCCCCGCTCTGTGTGCTTGCGCAAACGCAGCCGCGTATTTCGGGTCGATGTCAGCCGCCAGCGCAAACCGTTCCGCCCCTGTCATCTGCACCACGAACAGCACCACCGCCCGCGCACCCTCTGCTTTCATCGCCGCAAGATCGCCCATATGCTTTGCGCCCCGCGCGGTGACCGAGTCCGGGAACTCCACCAACCCCGGCTCGCGCATCAGGTGGACGTTCTTGACCTCAAGATAGCACGGCGGCTGCCCCTCCGTTTCGAGCAGAAAGTCCACACGGCTCCCCTCCCGATACTTCACCTCGGAGCGGATGCTGTCATAGCCCGCTAGCTCAGGAATCCGCCCCGCACGCAACGCCTCTCCAACCAGCTTATTCGGCGTGTTGGTGTTAATCCCCGCGAGAATACCATCGTCGCGTCGCGCAAACTCCCACCGATAGGCCAGCTTGGCCTTGGGGTTGGTCGCGGGAGAGACCCAGACCGTCATCCCCGCCTGCTTCAACCCCATCATAGAGCCGGGATTGGCACAATGCGCGGTAATCTCCTCCCCGCTGTCGAGCCGGATATCCGCAAGGAACCGCTTGTACCGTTGAAGCAACGTGCCGCGCAGCAGGGGGGAAGACACTAACATCGCTGCACAATCGCGTAGCGGACCGTTTTGCGCAACACTCTAACGCGCATCCGCCGCCAATCCGGCAAACCGTCCGTCAGGGACCAGCTCCGCCCGCGACGTATCCCATGTGTAGAGATAAGACCCCGCACGCATTGCGCTGCCGTCTTCCAGATTCACATCCACAGGGCGCAGCAGGAATTCATAGGGTTCCGGCCAACCGGGTGCGCAGGCCTCGTAATCGTCAAAGGCGGCAAATAAGGGTTCGGGGGTCAAAACCTCATGGACTTCACCCCAAACACGGTCTTGCGGACGTGGGGAAGGCACCGCGCCCGGATAGCTGTTCGGACCTTCGGCGTCGATCTCGCTGATGATGTAAAGCCGCGCCTGAATGGACCCCCGGCCCAGCAAACGCGCGCCTGTTTGCAGTAATTGGCTCATCGGATGCGCGGATGCGGTCAGCAGCGTGCCATAGACGAACAGTTTATCGAATCCACGATCCACGGACGGCCTCCTGCATGGTGTTAGTGAGAGGCCGCGCGGTAATCGAAAATCCGCCCTGTGTCCAGACCGCGCGTTTCCTCAGCGCATAACGAACGGGTTGGCCATCGGCTCATCAGAAGTGTTAATCCAGACGGTTTTCGGGCGGGTGTAGTCATACATCGCCTGAAAACCGCTTTCACGCCCATAGCCGGAGCCTTTGACCCCCCCGAATTCCGCAATCGGTGAGACGACGCGGTAGGTGTTTACCCAGACAATCCCGGCCCGCACCGCATTGGCCATCCGCAAGCTGCGGGCGGAATCGCGGGTGAAGATGCCGGCGGCCAACCCGTGCTCGGTATCATTGGCGAGCGCGATCACCTCTTCTTCGGTCTTGAACCGCTGCACGCACAGGACCGGGCCGAACAACTCGGTATCGACAATGCGCATGTCTTGGCGCGGACAGGCAAGGATTGTCGGCTCAAAGAAAGTCCCTTCCATCCCTTCGGGGCGCTTCCCTCCGGTAAGGATTTCCGCGCCTTCGGAAACGGCGTGAGCAACCTCCGTCTCAATCATGTCGCGCTGTCCGGTTGTGCACAGCGGCCCCATCTGTGTTTCATCATCCAGCGGATCGCCGATGCGGATGCCTTTTGCCAGCGCGGTCATCCGCTCCAGAAATTCATCGGCAATATCCTCCTGCAGATAAAGGCGTGATCCCGCGACACAGCTTTGCCCGGTCGCCCCGAAAATCCCGGCGATCGAGGCATTCACAGCGCTTTCGATACTGGCGTCGTCGAATACGATGAAGGGCGACTTGCCGCCAAGCTCCAGCGATACTTCGGCAAAATTCCGCTTGGAATTCTCCAACACATGCCGCGCCGCATTCGGCCCGCCCGTGAAAGATATCCGCGCGACCAGCGGGTGAGCGGTCAGCACGCGCCCGCATGGATCGCCATGCCCTGTCACGATATTGACAACGCCGGGCGGAAAGCCCGCTTCCTCAATCAAACGCCCGAAGGCCAGCAAGGGGGCGGAGGCATGTTCGGATGCTTTCAACACCACCGTATTGCCCGCCGCCAGCGCGGGGCCGATCTTCACCGCGACCAGAAACAGCTGCGAATTCCATGGCACGACGGCGGCGACCACGCCCAGAGGCTCGCGTTTGGTGAAAACCATCATGTCCGGTTTGTCGATGGGCAGTGTCTCGCCGCTGATCTTATCGGCACAACCCGCATAGAACTGAAAGAATTCGGCGATGTATTTCGCTTGCCACTTGGTTTCCTTGAGCATCTTACCCGTATCAATGCTCTCAATCCGGCCCAGCGCTTCGGATTGATCGGCCAGCAATTCCGCGAGGCGACGCAGGCATTTGCCGCGCTCTGTTGGTGTCATGCGTGCCCAAGGGCCGCTGCTGAACGCGTGATGGGCGGCCTGAACGGCGCGGTTCACATCATCGGCGGTCGCTTCAGGGATTTTCGACCAGACGCTGCCGTTCGTCGGATTAACACTGTCAAACGTCTTGCCGTCCGACGCATCAACCCATTCGCCGTTGATGAGCATTTGGTAGCTTTGAATATCCGACATGGGGGTGCTCTCCATTAATTTCAGCGCGGGTTATACGCCTATCGGATGCCCACAAATGCAGGTTTTCGATATGAATGGTAGAGTTTACTGAACCCGACAGGTTGTTTTCAGCCGGCGCGACGGTTTCGCCATTCGGCGAGGTCTACGACATTCCCGGTGCCGGGCGGTTGCGCGGGGTCCGGTTCGGGTGATTCTGTAGCGGCCGGGCGTGTTACGGGCGCTTTTTGAGTCGGCGCGGTGTAGAGATTCGGGGCCGCAGGTACTTCCGGCCGCTGCATTTCCGGTGAGATTGCCGGACAGATCGTGTTCCACAAAACAATAGCGATCCCCATAACGAAGATGAGAATAACCGCCAGCACAATACTGATTGTCACCATATCCATGTATGAATGCTAGCGCGGGTTTTGTTGTGAACGCAATGGTAAGCTGCTCAAATTTCAAGGCGCGCTCAGGTTGATCGCGGGTTCAGTGGGCCTGACGCGGATCGAATGCGTATTGATTGCCGCTGAGTTCGCCAAAAAATTCTTGAATTTCAGGATGTTCAACAGGTTCACCTGTCTCATCGGGGATCAGGTTTTGCTCCGAGACATAGGCAACATAATAGCTGGTGTCGTTTTCCGCGAGCAGATGGTAAAACGGCTGGTCCCGCGCGGGGCGGATATCTTCCGGAATCGACGCCCACCATTCTTCGGTGTTTTGGAATGCCGGGTCCACGTCAAAAACCACGCCACGGAACTCATAATGCCTATGACGCACGACCTGGCCGAGTTTATACTGTGCTACGCGGATGGCTTCGCCCATAATTCCATCTTTCGAAAATGCCTTATTAAACTTTCATAAACCTTTGGCGAACCTATGTCTAGCGGGCTACACGTCCAAATCGGATATGTAAGCTGCATAATTTTCAAGACGAGTTGCATGACAGTCATTACACCAATACTTGAAGTTGTCCTGCCCGTTTTTTTACTGGCTGCTGTAGGCTTTGTTTGGGTTAGACGGAATATAGAATTCGATATAGAATTCGTCGGGCGTTTGGCGCTCGAATTCTGTGTTCCATGTCTTGTTTTTGGAAAACTGGCCGCTGTATCATTTAACGGCGAAGTGTTCGCGTCCATCGCGCTGGCGACGGTGGCGTTTTATGCGATCTGTGCGCTGGTTATGGCGGGTGTGGTGGCGTTTTCCGGCATGGGGCAGCGCGATTTCCTGCTGCCGCTGGTTTCCGCCAATACAGGTAACATCGGCCTGCCATTGTGCTTTTTTGCCTTTGGCGATCAGGGCTTGGTCTATGCCATCGTGTTGTTCGCGACGATGGTTGTGCTGCAATTCACTCTGGGATTGTGGCTTGTATCGGGGGAGCCATCGCCGCTGAAGGCATTGCGGCATCCGCTGGTGCTGGCCTCGGTGTTCGGCGCGCTTTTCTCGTGGCAGGGGATCGAGATTCCCAAAGCTCTGGTCAATGCGATTGATTTGGCGGGGCAGCCCGCGATTCCGCTGATGCTGCTGGCGCTGGGGGCGGCGATTGCGGGGTTGCCCGCGCTGGTAACGCGGCGCGTGGTCGGTTTTGCGCTGTTCAAGCTGGTTTTCTGCGCCGTGTTGGCCATTGCGGTCGGGCGGGTGTTTAACCTCGACCCCTTGGCGCAGAGCGTTTTCATCGTGCAAGCGGTAACGCCCGTTGCGGTTACAAGCTGGATGCTGGCGCAGCGCTATAACAGGCGGCACGAGGATGTGGCGCAGATGGTTTTGGCCTCGACGGCGCTGGTCGCGCTGGCGATGCCCGTGGTCTTGTATTTTCTGCTATAAAAGTTTTCCGGAAAAACGGTTAAAGAAAGGTTTACGCGGAATCCGCCATTTCGTATCATAGCGGGATGATGCTTCGTGTTTCTATTATCGGTATCGTCGCCGCCAGTGCCGTGGCGGGGGTGTTTTACACGGGTTGGAATCCACGGGTGGAAGCGCCGCCCTCCAATCAGCGTGATGCCTGCAACATCATGCGTGAGCGGCCCGAATGGTACAGTGCCGCGCGCGAGGCGGCGGAAAAGTGGGACGTGCCGACCCCGACTTTGCTGGCGATTATCTGGCGTGAAAGCAACTTCCGCGCCCGCGTGCGTCCGCCCCGCCGTGACGGCTGGTGGATCTTTCCGGGCAAGCCCATCTCCACCGCCTACGGATTCTCGCAAGCGTTGGACGGCACGTGGGACTGGTATCGCGAGGATGTCGGTGCGGCGCGGGCGCGGCGGGATAATTTCGCTGACGCGGTCGATTTCGTCGGCTGGTATATGGACAAATCGCAAAATAAGCTGGGTTTCAGCGCCTTCGACCCGCGCAATCACTACCTCGCCTATCACCAGGGGCATGGCGGCTATCGCTCAGGCCGCTGGAAGCGCAACGCGTCGCTGAAAAAGGCGGCGGGGCAGGTCGAGAAGATGGCGCAGCGTTATGACGGGCGACTGTTCGACTGCGACATCGCGCATTTCAGGGCCGGAACCGTCAAACAAAGCCCGTTGCCCATCGCACGCCCCGGAACGATGCGGAAAATTCCTGTTCCCGCACGAAAGCCGATGCGCAAAGTCGCCAAACTCACAGGCCGCTGAGCCAAGGGCGGGCGAAGCGCAAGACTGGCGGTGCGTCAGCGGGTAAGTGCACCGCGATACTGCTGGCGTTGCGCAGCAGCGTGGCATCTATGACGGTGCAACCGCCTTCCGGCGCAATATCTGTTGTCGCAATCAATACCGCCCCGTCAGGACAGTCTTGCGATTGCGCACCGCCCTTGCGCAGAAAGATCACCCGCCGGTCTCCACCCGCTCCCGAAGTCCAGCCCGTGCAGCGGCGCGTGGTACAGCGCCATTCACGCCGCGCGTAGGCCGCGCTGCGGTCCGCATCGCGCCGCCCGTCCCGCCGCAACCACATCTCGGCGGCGTAGGTTTCGGCGCGCGGGCGGCTGACCCAGCGTTGGCCGTCCTCGCCGATGCCGCTGATGAGAGCGGCGTTGTCGGCAATGATCAGGGCGGGGCGGTCGGCCATCATCCATACGCCAATGCCCCCCACGGCGAATATCATCCCCGCAAAGCGCATCCCCCCGCGCCAGATCGTCAGCCACAGCCCACCCAGCACGATCAGGCACAGCGCCGTTGGTGTTCCGGCGGTAACGCCTGTGATCGCATCCTCCAACCCGCCAAACCAGCTTGCCACATAGATGATGTAATCGATGCCGATACCCAGCGGCTTCAACGCTAAATCCGCCAATCCGAACGGCGCGAGCAATCCGGCGAGGATCACGCAAGGCATGATCCAGATGCCCATAAGCGGCGTTGCCAGCAGGTTCGCGGGCAAGCCCCAGACGACGATCCGGTTAAAGTGATAGGCGGCAAACGGGGCGGTGGCGATGCCCGCAACAACACTGGTCATCAGTGTCGCCAGCGCAAATGTCAGCAATTTCGCCCGCCAATCCGTCATTTGCGCCCGTTTGCGCCAGAAGCCGCGCGTCGCCTCATAGCTGGCAACAAGGGCGGCAACTGCGCCGAAGGACATCTGAAACCCCGCCTCGAACAGGCTTTCGGGACGCATCAGCAGGATCAGGATCGCGGCGGCGGCCAGCCCGCGCATGGTGATCGGCGCGCGGTCGATGAGAATCGCACAAAACGCGACAGCGGCCATAACAAAGGCGCGTTGAGTGGTGACGCTGGCGCCTGAAAGGATCAGATAGATGCCTGCCCCGACCAACCCGGCGACGGCGGCGTATTTGCGAATGGGGCGGCGCTCGGCCAGTCCGGGGATCAAAGCGAGCGCCAATCGCACCGACCAGAAGACCAGCGCGCTCAACAGGCCGACATGCAGGCCGGAGATGGCGAGCAGATGCGCGAGACCGGAATCGCGCAGTGCCTGACGGGTTTCTTCAGGAATCGCACTGCGATCACCCACCATCAGTGCGGCGGCAACACCACCCGCCGCGCCGCCGATGCGCGACTCTACTCCGGTGGCAATCTTGGCGCGAAAACGGTCAACGCGCAGCGCGAAAGGCGGATTATCCGGGCGCGCGGTGATCTGTGGTTGACCCCGCGCATAGCCGACCGCGCCGATGCGATCGAAATAGGCTTGCATCGAAAAGTCGAATGCGCCGGGTTCAGGCGGACCGGGCGGCGCATCAAGAGTGGCGTTCAGCGATACATGCGCCCCGATTTCCGGTGCTTCATCCACGCTGATCAACGTAAGCCGCACCCGTTCGGGAATATCCGGCCCGCCGATGCGGATTTGGTCGAGCAACAATCGCGGTGCGCCCGAACGGGAGCGATCCGCACCGATGACACGGCCCTCAATCGTACCGCGATAAGGTGCGTTCAGGACGGGGGCACCAACGTCGCGCACCCTGATCTCAGCGGCGACCAATCCGGTCAAAATGCCCAGCAAAGCCATTACAGCGCGGCGCTTGCCAACAGGTAAGAACGCGCTGAGTGCAATGAGTGCCAACACAATGCTGAAGCTCATCAAAGGGGTATCGGGTAAGCCGAAATATCGCAGCCATATGCCGATGCCCAGAAAGGCGGGTATCCACAACGGGAACCGACGATCTTGCGAAAGCAGGGCGACAGATGACCTGGAAAGAATGCCGCCTCCATTCTCCCTCGCGTTATCCGGTGCGCGGAAAGTTGAGGAACCCTAATCGAAACTATGCGTTTATACCTATTGTAGACCTAAAGTTCGATCCACTTGAAATCTTTTGTGCCAAAAAGGGACGTTTATGCTGTCGAAAGCCGTTATTGCCACGCTTATTCTAGCTGTTGTCGTTGTTGCGGGGTGTGCCCCGGTCACCTATTTCGCCAAAAAAAATGAAGCGGAGGCAGAGGCTGCCTTTCCGCCGGAAGGGGAAATTCTCGCCATCGGTGAGCAGTCGGTTCATGCCGTCGTGCTGGGTGAGGGGCCGGATTTGGTGCTGATCCACGGGGCGAGCGGGAACACGCGGGATTTCACGTTTGAATTTGCGCAGCGGATGGCAGGCAAATACCGGGTTATTGTGCTCGACAGGCCGGGTTTCGGTTGGTCTTCGCCATTGCCGGATGATCAGGGGACGATTTTCGATCAGGCCGGCCTGCTGCAAGCCGCCGCCGCGAAGCTGGGGGCGGATAAGCCGATTGTGCTGGGGCACAGTTATGGCGGGGCGGTGGCACTGGCATGGGCGACGCGGATGCCTGATGCGCTGTCTGCGCTGGTGCCTGTGAGTGCGGCGGCGCAGGTGTGGCCGGGGGAATCGAGCTTGTTTTACCGGGTCACCGCCTCAACGCTCGGCGGAGCAACGGTGGTGCCCGCGATAACCGCGTTTGCGCCTGAGGAGCGGGTGCAGACCGCGATTGCCTCGATTTTTGAACCGCAATCCGCGCCCGCAGGGTATGATGATTATGTTGGTGCGGGGCTGTCACTGCGGCGGCAAACGCTGCGGATTAACGCGCAGGAGCGGGTAGAGCTGAAACCGCAAATCGCTGAGATGGTGCCGCAATACGGCTCTGTCGCGGTGCCGACTGAGATCGTGCATGGGGATGCGGACGGCACGGTTTGGCTGAGCGTTCATGCCGAACCTTTGGCGCGCGAGATCCCCGGTGCCGCACTGACGGTATTACCCGGAATTGGCCACATGCCCCATCACGCCGACCCCGAAGCGGTGGAGGCTGCGATTGACCGGGCGGCGGCGCGGGCCGGATTGATTTAATCCAACCTCTTTACCGCAACGGTGCGCTCCGCCATAACCTGCCGGAAATGATATGGCGGGAGCATTCGCATGAGCACAGAAGTTGTCACACGGTTCGCGCCGTCGCCCACGGGGTTTCTGCATATCGGCGGGGCGCGCACGGCGCTGTTTAACTGGTTGTTCGCACGCCATCATGGCGGCAAGTTCCTGTTGCGCATCGAGGATACGGATGTTGCCCGCTCGACACCCGAAGCGACGGCGGCGATTCTGGACGGAATGACGTGGCTCGGCCTTGACCATGATGGTGAAGCGGTCAGTCAGATGTCGCGCGTTGATGCGCACAGGGCGGCGGTTGATGCCATGCTCGCGCGCGGAACCGCCTATCGCTGCTATGCGACCAAAGAAGAAATCGATGCCGCGCGTGAGGCGGCAAAAGCGGCGAAGCTGCCCCCTAAATTCAGCAGTCCCTGGCGTGATGTTGATCCGGCGGATGCGCCCGCTGACACGCCCTTCACCGTGCGCTTGAAAGCCCCGCGTGAGGGTGAGACGACTGTTGAGGACGCTGTGCAAGGCCGTGTGGCGTGGGGCAATGATCAGCTTGATGATCTGATCATGCTGCGCTCGGACGGGACGCCCACATATATGCTTGCGGTTGTGGTGGATGACTACGATATGGGCGTCACCCACGTCATTCGCGGCGACGATCATCTGACCAATGCGGCGCGGCAAACGCTGATTTATCAGGCGCTGGGTTACGAGACACCGATCTTCGCGCATATCCCGCTGATCCATGGGCCGGACGGCGCAAAGCTGTCGAAGCGTCACGGCGCGCTGGGCGTGGGGGAGTATCGGGAGATGGGCTACCTGCCCGAAGCGATGCGCAATTACCTCGTGCGTCTGGGCTGGTCGCATGGCGATGACGAGTTTTTTACCGACGAACAGGCGACGCAATGGTTCTCGCTGGAGGGGGTCAACAAGTCGGCGGCGCGGTTCGATTTTGCCAAGTTGGAGAATCTGAACGGTCAGCATATCCGTGTGGCGGATGATGCGCGGCTTACGCAAATCACCGCTCAACGCCTGCAAACCCGTGATGGAATCACGCTCACCGCAGCGCAACATACGGCACTGACCGAGGCGATGCCGGGCCTGAAGGAGCGGGCGAAAACGATTAATGAGCTGGTTGATTTAGGCTATTACATTTACGCTCAGCGCCCCATGAACCTTGATGAAAAGGCGCTTAAACAGCTTACGGATGAGAACCGTACAATGCTCCGTGATTTGACTTCGCAGATGCAAAATGCTACCGCGTGGCAACCTGACGCGCTGGAACAAATTGTGAAAGATTTTGCGGCGGGCAAGGAGTTAAAACTTGGCAAGGTTGCGCAGCCACTGCGCGCCGCCCTCACGGGGCGGGCCGTCTCGCCGAGTATCTATGACGTGATGATAACGCTGGGTAAGGAGGAGACGGTTTTGCGCTTACAAGATCAGTCTCAGGCTTAGTTTTCACTCACATTCAAAGACGCATACCAATTCTGCTGCGGGTTTACAGCGCATCAGACTGATAGAGGGCGAATACGTATATGACAGAAGCAACAAAACGCAGTGCGACGATCTCGGTTGACGGGAAGACGGTGGATTTGCCTATTTATGACGGGACCGTCGGCCCCTCTGTGATAGACGTTCGCAAATTATATGCGGAAACGGGCCACTTTACCTACGATCCGGGATTCACCTCTACGGCGAGTTGCGATTCGATCATTACCTATATTGACGGCGACAAAGGTGAGTTGCTGTATCGCGGTTATCCCATCGATCAATTGGCGGATGACAGCCATTATCTCGAAGTCTGCTACCTGCTGCTTTACGGTGAGTTGCCGTCTGCGGCGCAATTGGAAGATTTTGAGTTCCGTGTGACGAACCACACCATGCTGCATGAGCAGATGACGAATTTCTATCGCGGTTTCCGCCGTGATGCCCACCCGATGGCGATTATGTGCGGTGTTGTTGGCGCGCTGTCCGCATTTTATCACGACTCCACCGATATTACCGACCTTGAGCAACGCGAGATTGCATCGGTGCGGATGGTCGCGAAGATGCCGACGATTGCGGCATGGGCCTATAAATATTCCATCGGCCAGCCGTTTGTGTACCCGCGCAACGATCTCGATTACGCGGCGAACTTTATGCACATGTGCTTCTCGACCCCGTGTGAGAAATATGAGGTCGATCCGATCATGGCCCGTGCGATGGACCGTATCATGACGCTTCACGCGGATCATGAGCAAAACGCGTCGACCTCCACCGTGCGCCTTGCCGGTTCATCGAATGCGAACCCGTTTGCCTGTATCGCCGCCGGTGTTGCCTGTCTTTGGGGTCCCGCGCATGGCGGGGCGAACGAGGCGTGCCTTGCGATGCTTAAAGAAATCGGCACGGTTGATCGCATCCCTGAATTCATCGAGCGCGCGAAGGATAAGGATGATCCGTTCCGCCTGATGGGCTTTGGCCACCGCGTTTACAAAAACTACGACCCGCGCGCGAAAGTGATGCAGGAAACGGCCAAGGAAGTGCTGGAACTGGTCGGTGTGACGAATTCTCCCATCCTGCAAGTGGCGCAGGAGTTGGAGCGGATTTCGCTTGAGGATCAATACTTTATTGATCGCAAGCTGTATCCGAACGTCGATTTCTATTCCGGTATCGTCCTCAGCGCGATGGGCTTCCCGACTTCGATGTTCACCGCGATTTTCGCGATGTCACGCACGGTCGGCTGGATCGCGCAGTGGAAAGAGATGGTCGAAGATCCGCAACAGCGTATTGGCCGCCCGCGTCAGCTGTACAGCGGTGCGGGGTCGCGTGATTACATTGATCTGAACAAGCGCTGATAACTGTTGGTACAACTGTTTCTCTTGCCCCGCATAACGTGCGGGGAGGGGAATATTTTCAACAGTTAAAAATCGCTCTCAGGAAGATTTTTTCTGCGCAATCGCCGCTAAGACACCGCGTGCCGCTCTTGTAGAGGGCGGGGCGTCGTTTTTGCCGAAGCTGGCAAAAGCCTCGTCAAAAGCGGTCAGTTGAGTCAGTTTTGCTTCATCATCTTGCATCAGATGGACAAGCGCCTCCGCCAAGTCACCGCCATTACAGCGTTCTTGCAGATATTCAGGCACCGCTTTGCGGCCAACGATCAGATTGATCAGCGTGAAAGTGTCCACATTGACCATGCGCCGGACAATAAATTCGGTCGATTTGGGCACTTGATATGCGACGATCATCGGCGTGCGCATCGCCGCGACTTCCAGTGAAACCGTACCTGAAGCCACAAGCGCCACATCGGCGGCGGCGAAAGCGGCAAACTTGCGACGCTCGGCCTTCTCGATTTCGGTCCCGCCGGAGCGCAGCAGGTGCGTCTTCACGGGCCACGCATCAGTGGCGCGCATGACTTCTGTTTCGACAGCGGCGGCAACGGGGATGATGACTTCCAACCCGTCAATACGCCTTGCCAGCCGCGCAACCGCGTCGGTGATCGGTCCCGCCAATCGGCTGATTTCGCTGCGCCTGCTGCCCGGTGCGACCAGCAACACCGGAGTGTCGGGTGCGATTCCAAAGGTGCGGCGCAGGACTCTCGGAGCGGTGGGATTAATCTGTGCAACGCGTTCGACGACCGGGTGGCCGACGTAATCCGCCGGCAGGCCGTGGGTTTCGAAATACGCAGGCTCAAACGGGAAGAGGGTGAGCATCCGGTCGAATATTTGCGCGGCCTTCTTGGCACGCCATTTCTTCCATGCCCAAACGGTGGGGGCGACGTATTGAATGAGGGCCGTGTCGGGCGTCTTGGCTTTCACCCGCTTTGCCAGCATCGACGTGAAAACCTGCGCATCGATGGTAACGAGGGCGTCCGGTTTTGACGCGGAGATGGCCGTAACAGCTTGCTTCATGCGGCGCATTATGCGCGGGATGTGGGGGATGATTTCGGCAAAGCCCATTACCGCGATGTCCTGCATCGGGAAGATGGTCTCCAGCCCTTCGGCGATCATCGCCTCGCCGCCCACGCCGGAAAACCGGACGGCACCGTCCGTTTCCTCATGCAGCCGCCGCATCAGGGCCGCGCCGAGGCGGTCACCTGAACTTTCGCCTGCGACGATGCAGATATGGAGCGGCGTTTTCATGATTTAATCTGTATGCTGATCGAATCAATGAAGATACCTTTTTGTCGTGCAAGATCAATTGTTTCCGTTCGGTCCAGGATGAACACACCGCCCGCCGCGATGGCGATCCCCGCCAGGCCCGCCTCATGTGCGGCGATGACTGTTTCCGGGCCGATGGCGGGCAGGTCGAGGCGGCGGTCCTGTCCGGGTTTCGGGGTTTTTATCAGGACGCCGCCGGGGTTTTTGCGCAGCGTTGCGACGCGGGCGAGCATGGCGGCTGTGCCTTCTGCCGCCTCAACCGCGAGGCACTGGCCATCTGTGACGACAACGCCTTGGCCGATGTCATAGGGGCCAAGGGCATTGAGGATGGCGAGGCCGATGGTGATTTCGGCTTGCGCTTTCGCATCTGGCGCATCGTCTGTGAGCGTGCCGGGTTCGGCGATGGCGGCGGCGAGGAAGGCGTCGGGGCCGTAGATTTTGAAGCCTTCTTCCTCAAACAACGCGGCAATGCCTTTCAGCAGACCGTCATCGCCCTGACGGAATAAGGGCGCGACGCGGGGCAGGAAGGTAACGCCTTTCCAGTCGAAGCGCACTTTGGTGAGGGAGGGGCGGGTTAATCCGCCGGCCATCGCGATGCTGTCGCAGCCCTCTTGCTTAAGGATGGTGAGCAGTTTGCCGACCTGGCCCAGGGACACGCGCAGATGGGGGAAATGATCGACCCAATCGGCTGCCGCGCCTTCGAGGTCTATGATGAATATCGGTTGATTATTCGCGGCGCAGGCCTCGGCAAGTTGGCGGGGCAGGGCGCCGCGTCCGGCGAGGATACCGAGTTTTTTCACCTGCAGAGGCATATCATGCGCTATCGGTTTTGGCCTCTGGCACGCAGAAGCGGCGGTTGCCACCGGCGAGGATGAAGTCGAGCATTTCGCGGGCCGCGCCCTCGGCGGGTTGATCTGCGAGTGCTTGTACGCGGTCTTGCAGTGAGCCTTCCGCACCCTCGAATATGGCACGGTATGTGGCGCGCAGGGCGTGGATTTGCTCACGGTCAAAGCCGCGCCGCTTCATGCCGAGAAGGTTCAGGCCCGCCAGATGCGCGCGGTCGCCGAGAACCGAGCCGTAGGGTATCACATCGCGCTCAACGCCTGTCATGCCGCCGACCATCGCATGTGCGCCGATGCGGACGAATTGGTGGATGCCGCAGATGCCGCCCAGCACTGCAAAATCACCGACCTCCACATGCCCGGCCAGCGTGGCGTTGTTGGCGAGGATCACGTTGTTGCCGACCATGCAGTCATGGGCCACATGGGTGCCGACCATGAACAGGCACGCGTTGCCGACACGTGTGAGTCCACCGCCGCCTTCGGTGCCGGGATTCATGGTGACATGCTCGCGTATCAAGACGTTCTCGCCGATCTCAAGGCGCGTGCGCTCGCCCTTGAATTTCAGGTCTTGGGGGTCGGATCCCAGTGAGGCGAAGGGGTAAACGCGGGTGCCGTCACCGATGGTGGTTTGGCCGTCAATCACCACATGGGCGGCGACGTTGAGGCCTGCCCCCAAAACGACTTCAGGGCCGATAATCGAATACGGGCCGATGCGTGTATTCGCACCGATAACCGCCCCCGCGTCGATGATCGCGGTGGGGTGGATTTGTGCGGTGTCAGCAATGGTCATTCAGTATCCGATCAGGAGTTTGGGGGGCGCGCTCAGGCTTTGTCGGGATCAACAATCATGGCGCTGAATTCTGCCTCGGCGCAGAGGCGGTCGCCGACCTTGCCTTGGCCTGTAAAGCGCCAGACACTGCCTTTGTGGCGCTGAACCGCGACATGCAGTTCAAGCACATCGCCGGGCACGACCGGAGAGCGGAAGCGGGTTTTATCGACGGTCATGAAGTAGACCAACATGCCCTTGTCGATCATGTCGAGGGTATCGACCACCATTACCGCCGCCGTCTGTGCCATCGCTTCGACAATCAGGACGCCGGGCATGATGGGGCGGCCGGGGAAGTGTCCGGCGAAGTGCGGCTCGATAGAGGTAACGTTTTTGACGCCCACGGCGGATTTGGATTTATCGATGCTGTGGACGCGGTCGAGGAACAGGAAAGGCGCACGATGCGGGATCATGCGCATGATGCGTTCCAGGTC
>CALFAK010000131.1 GCA_937948985.1 uncultured Neomegalonema sp.
ACGCTTGCGCAGATTGTCAGTCGTGAGTTGGGGGTGAATTTCCGAATGACCTCCGGTCCGGTTATCGCCCGTGCGGGAGATTTGGCGGCGGTGCTGACCAATCTGGATGCGCGGGATGTGCTGTTTATTGATGAGATTCACCGTCTTAATCCGGCGGTTGAGGAGATTCTTTATCCGGCGTTGGAAGATTTTGAGCTTGATCTGGTGATTGGTGAGGGTCCGGCGGCGCGGACGGTGCGGATTGATTTGCAGCCCTTCACGCTGGTCGGGGCGACGACCCGGCTGGGCCTGCTGACCACACCGTTGCGGGATCGGTTTGGTATTCCGGTGCGGCTGAACTTCTATGAGGTCAGTGAGCTGGAGTTGATCGTCACGCGCGGGGCGCGGCTGCTGGGGGTAGAGATTACGCCCGACGGTGCAACCGAAATTGCGCGGCGCTCTCGCGGGACACCCCGTATTGCCGGACGCCTGTTACGCCGCGTGCGGGATTTTGCCGTGGTCGAAAGCGATGGCCGCATCACCCGCGAACAAGCGGATCAGGCGCTGAAACGTCTGGAAGTGGACAGCGCCGGGTTGGATGCGCTCGACCGACGTTATCTGATGTGCATCGCCGAGAACTATGGCGGTGGTCCGGTCGGTGTGGAGACGCTGGCGGCGGCGCTGTCCGAAGCGCGCGATGCGATTGAGGATGTGATCGAGCCGTATCTGCTGCAACAGGGGCTGATCGCCCGTACCCCGCGTGGCCGGATGTTGGGTCGTAAAGCATGGGCGCATCTGGGCCTCGACGCCCCTCGCAAGGCCGGAGACGACGCGCCGGATTTGTTTGAATAGGAATAATGCCGGGGCGATTATGGACGTGTCAGGTGGCCTGTAAGCCGGGTTCTGTCCAGCGGGTTGCCCCGCCTGTACGGCCATTCCTCTAGGACGACGGTTGCCCGCCGCCTCAAGCGATCTACCCGGATAGCGGGCCAAAGCCATGCCCTGTCAACCTTGCGGCGGACAGCCATCCCTATTCGATCTTGCTCCCGGCGGGGCTTGCCTTGCCCCCCTTGTTACCAAGGGGGCGGTGCGCTCTTACCGCACCCTTTCAGCCTTACCGGATATATCCGGCGGTCTACTCTCTGTGGCGCTGTCCCTGAAGGCGACCCGAAAGCCGCCTCCGCCGGGCGTTACCCGGCGCCGTGACTTCGTGGAGCCCGGACTTTCCTCGCCCTCATTGCTGAGGCCGCGACCGTCCGGCCACCTGACACCGATGTGCGGTACGGGGCGGTGCGGGGCGTGTCAAGCGGATCGCTGTTGTTGATTGGCGTTAGCACATCCTGCGAGACTTCTTCTTGTTCAATACCCGCTCTCACCTTCGTAAATTGCTTGCTCATTCACGGGGGCGATGCGGAGGATGTTTGTGGTGCCAGGGCGGCCAAAGGGAACACCGGCAGTGACGGCGATCCGATCATCCTCGTCAGCCATACCCATATCCTTTGCGGCGCGTGCGGCGGAGACGACGGCAAGCTTAAAGCGGGTCACCTCGTCCGAAATCCGGCAATGAAGGCCCCAATACATCGTCAGCATTCGCGCCGTGCGCACCATTGGTGTCAAGGCGATGATCGGCGCGTTCGGGCGCTCGCGGGCGGCCAGTTTCGCGGTGGTGCCGGAATGGGTGAAGCAACAGATCGCTTTGACATCAACGGCCTCGGCCACCTCGCGGGCCGCAGCGGTGATCGCGGTTGCTACACTGGCGGCGGGTGCGGTGCGGGAAGTATCGATCATCTCGCGGTAATGCGGATCGGTTTCGACTTTCAACGCGACATTCGCCATTGTGGTAACCGCCTCCACGGGAAAATCACCGGCAGCCGATTCGGCGGACAACATCACCGCGTCGGCCCCGTCATAAATCGCACCTGCCACGTCCGAGATTTCCGCGCGTGTGGGCACGGGGCTGGAGATCATGCTTTCGAGCATTTGCGTGGCAACGACCACGGGCTTACCGACATTGCGGCAATCGCGGATCAGGCGTTTTTGGATGGCGGGCAGGTCTGCAAGCTCCATCTCGACCCCCAGATCCCCGCGCGCAACCATGATGCCGTCAGAGGCGTCGAGAATGGATGCGAAATCTTTGACAGCGGCAGGTTTTTCAACCTTGGTCATCACAAGCGCGCGGCCTTTGATCAGCTCTTGTGCTTCCTCAATATCCGCTGCGCGTTGGACAAAAGACAGCGCGATCCAGTCCGCACCCAACTCGCAGGCGAATTCCAGATCGGAGCGGTCTTTATCGGACAGCGCCGCCACGGGCAGCACAACATCGGGCAGGTTTATGCCTTTGCGGTCCGAGATTTCACCACCGACTTCGACAACCGCATCCACCGCGTCGCCATGCGCTTTGGTCACTTTCATGCGGATTTTGCCGTCATTGACGAGGATTGTGGAACCTTCTGTCAGTGCGCCCAAGATTTCAGGGTGTGGAAGGCGTACACGGCCCGCATCGCCGGGGGTGTCCTCTGAGTCGAAGCGAAATGCATCGCCGACTGACAGCGCGTGGCTGTCTGCGGCAAAAACCCCGCAGCGGATTTTCGGGCCTTGCAGATCGGCCAAAACGCCGATGGGGCGACTCAATTCGTGTTCGACCTCGCGGATCAACTCGTAGCGCTCACGCTGGTCGGCTTGTGTGCCGTGGCTCATGTTGAGGCGAAAAACGTCAGCACCTGCTTCGCAGAGCGTTTTTATCATGGCGCGGTCGGAGGAGGACGGTCCGAGGGTGGCGACGATTTTTACGTTTCTCGACTGTTTCATAAGGGCCTCTGGCTTGAGCGGGTCAAATCCGGGTTAATATTTTGAAGACTTCTAGCATGATCCCTCAAAACTTCACGCGCGAAGATGTGATTTTCTGGTCTCAGCGCTACTCTTGCAGCACAATTAACCATCATGAAAAGCTAATCGGGGGAATCGTATGAAAATCGTCTTTCTGGATCGGGATACAATCGGGCCAACCGTTGAGATTACACGGCCAAGTTTTCCGCATGAATGGGTTGAGTACGGCAAGACGGCACCGGAGGAAGTTGCCGGACGTATTGCGGATGCGGAGATTGTGATCACCAACAAAGCGCCGATTCGTTCCGAAACGCTCGAAAGCGCGCCAAACCTGAAGATGATTTCCGTTGCGGCCACCGGATATGATGTGATCGACATTCCGGCTTGCACTGCGCGCGGTATTCCTGTGGCCAATGTGCGCGGGTATGCGGTGAATACCGTGCCGGAGCATACTTTTGCGCTGATTCTTGCGCTGCGGCGCTCGATTGTCGGGTATCGGCAGGATGTGATTGACGGGGAGTGGGAGAAATCGGGGCAGTTCTGCTTTTTCAACCATCCCATCAAAGACCTCGCCGGATCGCGGCTGGGGATTATCGGTGAGGGGGCGATCGGGGCGTCGGTTGCCAGCATCGCACGCGGCTTTGGGATGGAGCCTGTTTATGCGGCGCATAAAGGGTCGAGTGGCCTCGGCCCACTTTATACGCCTTGGGATGAGGTGATTGAGACCTCGGATATTATCACCTGCCATGCGCCGCTGATGCCCGCGACCAAGCACATGATTTCAACGCCGGAATTCGAGGCGATGAAGAAAAAACCATTGCTCATCAATACCTCACGCGGGGGATTGGTGGATGAGGCGGCGATGGTGGATGCGTTGGATCGCGGGTTGATTGCGGGGGCGGGGTTCGATGTGCTGACCAAAGAACCGCCCGTGCCGGATAATCCGCTGCTGAATGTCATGGGCCGCCCGAATGTGATCATCACACCGCATGTGGCCTGGGCCAGTGAGGAGGCGATGACGGAGGTTTGGCGGCAGGTGATCGAGCATGTGGAACGCTTTGTTGACGGCGATCCGAAGAATATTATCGGGCGTTGAGCTTACTTGCCTCCGCCGCGAGTTTAGTGATGCCGTCCCAGTCTTTGGCGGCGACCATTTTGGCTGGGGCGACCCATGATCCGCCGACGCAGCGAACATTCGGCAAGGTGAGGTAGTCGGCGGCGTTGTGCGCGCCGATGCCGCCCGTGGGGCAGAAATGGATATCGGGCAGCGGTCCGGCGAGGGATTTGAGCATTGCCGCGCCGCCCGACTGCTCCGCCGGAAAGAACTTCAGCATTTCATAGCCGAAATCGGACAGCAGCATCGCCTCGGAAGCGGTGGCGCAGCCGGGAAGGAAGGGCCAGTCGCCATTTTCCGCGACATCGCCCGCCAATGCGGCGAGCAGGCTGGCCGGTGCGCCGGGGCTGACCCCGAAAGCTGCGCCGGCCTTGCGGCAGGCCGTGATATCTTCACCGTTGCGTATGGTTCCCGCGCCGATGATGGCGTCGGGACAGGAATCCGCCATGCGCTTGATTGCGGCCAGCGCCGCCGGGGTGCGCAGGGTGACTTCGAGGACGGGCAGACCCCCGCGCACGAGCGCGTTGGCAAGCGGCACGGCGCTGTCGATATCGTCGATCACAAGAACGGGGATCACAGGGGCGCGGTTGGCGATGGCGGCGATGGTCATGGGGGGCTTCCTCGTTAGAACGCGATTTGCGCCTTCATCGTTTGGCTGCGGTCTGCAGCCAGTTCAAACGCGGCAAGCGCGTTCGCAAAGGGCACAGTGTGGGTGATGAGCGGGGCCACGTCGATCAGGCCGCGCTGCATAAGCTGCACTGCGGTGGTGAATTCCTCGTGGAATCGGAAGGAGCCTTTGAGGGTGATTTCCTTCGTCGTGAGCGCGTGCATCGGTGCGGGCATATCGCCGCCCAAACCGACCTGTATCAGAGTGCCACCGGGGCGCAGGGCGGTTACGCCTGTGGTCAGGGCCGCTTGTGCGCCGGAGCATTCAAAATGCACATCGATCCGGCCTTTGCCCGCATTGAAGGGGGCGAGCGCGTCCGCGTTTGTGCCGATATTGATGACATGATCGGCCCCTGCTTCGGAGGCTTTGGACAGTGTGAAATCGGTGAGGTCGGTTGCGATGATGGTGGTCGCTCCGGCGCGGCGTGCGGCGAGGACGGTGAGGACGCCAATCGGGCCGCATCCGGTGACGAGGACGGTTTTACCCAGCAGATTTCCCGCGTGCTTGACGGCGTGAAGGCAGACGGCGAGGGGTTCGGCCATTGCGGCCTGTCCGGCGGTGAGGCCGTCGGCGGGGATGCACTGGCTGGCATCGGCAACGATGGCTTGGCGGAATGCGCCTTGGATATGGGGGAACGGCATCGCGCTGCCGTAAAAGCGCATGTTCATGCAATAATGCTGTTGTCCGCGCAGGCAGTATTCGCACGCGTTGCAGGGCCGCGAGGGCGAGACAGCGACGAGTTGGCCGATTTGCAGGTCGGGCACATTTTCACCCAGCGCCGTAATCTCGCCGGAGACTTCATGGCCGAGGATCATCGGTTCTTTGAGGCGGATGCTGCCGAAACCGCCATGTTGGTAATAATGCAGGTCAGAGCCGCAAATGCCGCCCGCCTTGATTGCCACGGCGACTTGATCCGGCCCCGGTGTTCCGACGGTACACTCATCAATGCGCAGGTCGCGCGGGGCGTGGATGACGATGGCTTTCATGGGCGCATCCCTTGTCTTGCGTGTCGATCGGGGCAGCCTAGCACTTCAATCGGTCTGAACCAATCGATAGCCGCAATCCAGCTCATCCAAGTCGAGCAGATGACCGTATTTTTGTGCCCATGTGCCGTTGTTGAGATCCGATTCGAGCTTCGCCAGGCCATCGGACACATTGCCTAACGCGTGAAAGGACGACATGGCGGCTCGAACCCGCTGGTCGAGATAGGCGGATGGTCTGCGCCAGTATCCGGCGAGAAAGCCGTCTGTGCAGTCATGCGGGATCGGGACGGGCGAAATTGTTACGGACCCCAGCCATTCGGTGTATTTTGCCAGCGGCGGCATCTGTCCCTCATCCAGCGTCACCAGCGCGGGGAAGTAATCGGTGAGCCAGAAGCCGCGAAAGGTGGGGTCGTAGGTGAGAAAGACGATTGTGCCGCGTGTGACCCGCCGCATCTGGGCCACGCCGCGTGCCTGATCGGACCAGTGGTGGATGGTCAGGCTGGCCATTGCGGCGTCGAAGAATTTGTCCGCAAAGGGCAGGTTTTCGGCGCTGGCTTGAATGACGGTGGTTTCTGATGCGGAGCGTTGAGCGATCATCTTGGCGGAGGGTTCTACGGCGGTGATGTGTTTGCCCGCCGGTTCATACCCGCCTGCACCCGCACCGACATTCAGAACGTTTTGTGCATCGCCCAGCGCAGCCGCGATCCGCGCCGCAATCCGCGTGTCAGGTTTGCGCAGGTTGGCGTAGTTTAGTCCGATGGTGTCGTAGAGTGCGCTCATCGGGCTGCGTAGCATCTGTAGATTAGCATGTCAGTACCGGGAATATCTGAAATCCCCGTTTGTAATGGCCCGGACTCCCGGCGTATCCAGAACGCGGGATAAAAATCATATCGGGGGAGTGGATTTATGGGTTTGGAGATGTTTGATCTGTCTGGCAAGCGGGCGCTGATTACGGGGTCAAGCCAAGGCATCGGCTATGCGCTGGCGCTGGGCATGGCGGGTGCGGGGGCGGAGATTATCGTCAACGGGCGCAATACGGCCAAGCTGGCGAAAGCGGCGGAGGCTTTGCGGGCGGAAGGGGCGGTGCCGCATGAGCTGGCGTTTGATGTGACCGACCACGCGGCGGCGCGCGAAGCTGTGGACGGGTTTGAAGCGGCGCATGGCGCGATTGATATTCTCGTCAATAATGCCGGAATGCAGCATCGCGGTGAGCTGGATCAGTTTGAGGCGGATGCGTTTGAGCGGTTGTTGCAAACCAATGTCGCCTCGGTCTTTCATGTCGGCCAAGCTGTCGCGACGCACATGATTAAACGGGGGCAAGGCAAGATCATCAACATCGCCAGCGTTCAGGCGGCGTTGGCGCGTCCCGGTATTGCGCCCTACACCGCGACCAAGGGGGCGGTGGTCAATCTGACCAAGGGGATGGCGACGGACTGGGCCAAGCACGGCTTGCAGTGCAACGCGATTGCGCCGGGGTATTTTGAAACCGAGTTGACTGCCGCGCTGGTCGCTGATCCTGAATTCACCGCGTGGCTGTCAAAGCGCACCCCTGCCGGACGCTGGGGCAAGGTTGAGGAGTTGGTTGGGGCGTGTGTGTTCTTATCCTCCCCGGCGGCGAGTTTTGTGAACGGGCACACCCTGTATGTGGATGGTGGGATTACCGCGTGTTTGTGAGGGAGGTGAACTGATGGTGCTGCGGTTGGATTGGATGGCGGAGGCGTTGTATCGCGAGGTCGCCGATCTGCCGATTGTCTCGCCGCACGGTCATTGTGATCCGGCGTGGTTTTCGGCGGATCAGGCGTTTGCCGACCCCGCTGAACTGCTGGTGATACCGGATCATTATGTGTTTCGGATGCTGTACTCGCAAGGCGTGCCGCTGGAAAAGCTGGGCATCGGCGTTCCGGTGGAGGAGCGGGATGCGCGGGCGATCTTTCGGCTGTTTGCGGCGCATTGGCATCTGTTTTTGGGGACGCCGAGCCGGGTTTGGATCGAATACGTTTTCCGCGAGACGTTGGGTATTGAGATGCCGTTGAACGCGGATACGGCCGATGCGATCTATGATGCGATTGCGGAGCGGCTTTCTGAACGGGCATTCCGGCCCCGCACCCTGTTCGAGCGGTTTAATATTGAGGTGCTGGCGACGACGGACGGGGCGCTGGATGATCTGGCGCATCATCATGCCATCGCGGACAGCGGTTGGGGCGGGCGGATTGTGCCGACATTCCGGCCTGACGCTGTGCTGGATGCAACCGATCCGCGCTTCGTGGAGAATGTGGCGCGGCTGGGCGAAGTGACAGGCGAGGATACGGGCAGTTTCGTCGGGTATCTGGAAGCGCTGCGGAAACGGCGGGCGTTCTTCGCGCAGATGGGTGCGACGGCTACGGACCATGCGATTGAGGTGATGCATACGGAGTGGCTGGCCGATCCGGCGGCGCTGTTCGCGCGGATACGGGCGGGGGAAGCCTCGGCTACGGATAAGGCGCGGTTTTATGGGCATATGCTGATCGAAATGGCGCAGATGTCTGTGGAAGACGGCCTCGTGATGCAGATACATGGCGGCAGCCGTCGCAATACCAACGCGCAAATCATGGACCGCTTCGGGCGGGATATGGGCGCGGATATGCCTGTGGCGACGGATTGGGTGCGCGGGTTGGAGGCGTTGCTGAACCGTGCGGGCAATGAGCCGGACTTGCGGATTATCCTGTTCACGCTGGACGAGACGACTTACGCGCGCGAGCTGGCCCCGATGGCAGGGCATTGGCCTTGTTTGCGGATCGGGCCACCGTGGTGGTTCTATGACAGCGCGGCCGGGATCGCGCGGTATTTTGACAACGTTGTCGAGACTGCGGGCTATGCGAATCTGGCCGGGTTTAACGATGATACACGGGCGTTTATGTCTATTCCGGCGCGGCATGATCTGTGGCGGCGGGCGGTGGCTGTGCATTTGTCGGGGCAGGTCGCGCGCGGGTATTTTGATCGCGCTGATGCGGCCGGCCTGGCGCGGGCGCTGGCGACGGATCTGGCGCGGGAGGCATATCGGCTGTGAACCGGATCGTTCATATCGGAGTCGGGAACTTCTTTCGCGCGCATTTGGCCGATTATACGCAGCGCGCGGGCGGTTGGCGGATAACTGGGGTCAGCTTGCGCTCTGCTACGGTGCGGGACGGGCTGGCGGCGCAGGGGTTCGCGTATCGTCTCTGCGTCCAGGGCGAGGGTGTGCGGAAAATTGACGTGCTGGACAGGGTGCTGGTCGCGCCCGAAGACCCTGAAGCGGTGTTGGCGGCGATGGTTGATGCCGATGTGATTTCGGTGACGGTGACCGAGAAGGGCTATCACCTCGCGGCGGACGGGGCGCTTGATCTATATGATCCGGTGATTGCGGCTGAACTGGCGGGGCAGGGAACGTGTTCTGTGATCGGTTTTTTGGCTCATACGCTGGTGCGGCGGCGGACGCCTGTGACGGTTCTGAGTTGCGACAACCGGCTGTCAAATGGTGATGTGTTGAGGCGGGCTGTGCGGCGGTTTGCAGAGGCGGCGGCGTTGTCGGTTGATTGGTCGCTGGTGAGCTTTCCGAATGCAATGGTGGACCGGATTACGCCCGCAACAACGGATGCGCTGCGTCTTGAGAGCGGGGACGCGATGGCGGTGCCGACGGAGGCGTTTTCGGAATGGGTGATCGAGGATCGCTTTGCAGGGCCGCGTCCTGACTGGCCCGATGTGCAGTTTGTCGACGATGTCGCGCCGCATGAGATGCGAAAGCTGCGAATGTTGAACGGGGCGCATTCTTACCTGGCTTATGCGGGGGTGTTGGCCGGGCATGAGTATGTGCATGAAGCGATTGCCAATCCGGCTTTACGCGCGGTGGCGCGGGGGCTGATGGCGGAGGCGGCGCAGACCTTGCCGCATGCGGTGCGGGGGAAAGCGGGGACGTATGCCGAGGCTTTGATTGCGCGGTTTGGGAACCCGCATCTCAAGCACCGGTTGCGGCAGATCGCGATGGATGGCAGTGAGAAAATCCCGTACCGCTTTGCCGACAGCCTGCGGGCGCTGGATGCGCAAGGGCTTGATGCGCCTTGCCTGACGGCGGCAGTGGCGTCATGGGTGGCGTTTTGTGAGGCGGAATGCCGTGCCGGGCGCACGCTTGATGATCCGCGCGGAGCACAGATCGCCGACGCTGTCGCATCGGGCAATAGTGCGATGTTGCATGAGATGGTTGGGGTAGGGTGATCCGCGATCCACTTTGGTCAGAATTCCCGCCAAGACTTACGTGAATTCTGACGCTCCATGGCTCAACATGATGGCGAATGACTCTAAGCAATCCCCCGCCTGTCGAAACTTGCGCTTTTCACGAGGGCAAAGACGTTCATGCCCGCGCACAGGCCGAGATGGTCAACGGCCTCGCGGGTGATGCGGGCGCGCAGGCGTTGGGTGCCAATGGCGATGAAGGCTTCGGCGAAGGCGGTGTCGGGTTCGGGCGCAATGCGCTCTATCGTGCCCGCCAGCGCGTTGCGGATGCTGATGCCGTCGGGTTTTGTCAGCGCAATCGAGACATCGCGGGCGCGCACGCGCAAACGTATACTGTCACCGGGGCCGAGGCTGCGCAGCATGGGCATGGTCAGGGTTTGCCCCTCCAAATCGAGGCGGGTCAGCTGATAGGTCGTGTCTTGCCCGATCACGCGGCTGTCGAGGAGTGAGCCGGCCTCAAATCGACCCGTGAAACGCTGCATATCAAGGCGTTCGAGGATATCTGTCGTGGGGCCGATGGCTTGGACCCGCCCGTCGGCCAGCATGATGACGGTTTCGGCGAGTTGCGCGACCTCCTCCACCGCGTGGCTGACGTAGAGCGCGGGAATGCCGAAAGCGGCGGGGGCGTCGCGCAGGTAGGGCAGCACTTCTGATTTGCGGCCTATGTCGAGGGCCGAAAGCGGTTCGTCGAGCAGCAGCAGGCGCGGGCGGCTGAGAAGGGTGCGGCCCAAGGCGACGCGTTGGCGTTCGCCTCCTGAAAGCGTATCCGGGCGGCGGGTTAGCAGAGGGGCGAGATCGAGGGCATCTATCACGGCGTCAAGGCGGATGGGGCTGTTGCGGGTTCGCGCGCGCTTGTCGGCGTAGCGCAGGTTTCCGGCGACATCGAGATGGGCGAACAGGCGGGCGTCCTGAAACACCATCCCCACCGCGCGTTTATGGGGCGGGGTGAAGCGGGT
>CALFAK010000132.1 GCA_937948985.1 uncultured Neomegalonema sp.
TCCTTCTTCTGGACCGCCATCTTCCTCTTCGCCTTCATCATGTGGGTGAACCGTTAAGCAGGAAACGGGAAAATGTTCCGGCGCGCAAAGACATGGCTGATCCGCGCCGCCCTCCTCCTCGTTCTGCTGTGGGTTCCGAACATCGTCGTCTCCCTCACGCGGGACGGACCGTCTGTTTGCAGGGGCAGCACCTCGAATGGCAGCCTTGAGAACGGGCGGCGGATCACCGTTGAAAGAGCCTACAGATCAAATGTCCGCCCGTATTGCTGGATATGCGCGCACCTTCTCCGGACCTACGCCCACGAGAAGGTCGTTAGCGTGATCGCACTGGCCTATGAAGATCAGATCTACGACGGATCAACTGCCGACTTTGTTTACGGCGAGTCCGGCTGGCCTTGGGGCGGTTCTTTCAAACCGCACAGAACACATCAAAACGGCCTCTCGGTCGATTTCATGGTCCCCCTCAAAGACGGCGCGCGCTTTCCGACGCATCTGTTCAACCGCTTCGGCTATGACGAGGAATTCGATTCCAGCGGAAGAGGCGCGGCGGGCGAGATCGATTTCCATCTGATCGCCCGACATCTCGACAGTCTCGACAAATACGCGCGCAAATTGGGTGGCGGCATCCGCCGCGTGATCCTCGCCCCGGATTTGCAAGACAACCTCTTCGCAACGCCCGCAGGAGCAGCATTGCGAGGCAAGATAACCTTCAACACCCGCCAGGCATGGGTCCGCCACGACGATCACTATCACGTCGATTTTGATTTCCCCTGCGAGGGGACGTAGAATTATTCTATGGTCACCTCCCGCCTCATCACCCCGCCGCCGCAGCCCCTCGGTACGATTGCCGCGCTCAGAACCCTGCGCCGCAACCCTGCCGAATACTGGCCTTCCGGCCTTTACCACGGCGAAACCTTCGCCTCACCGCTGATGGGACGCACATTTTTCGAGACGGCCCGCCCTGATCACGCCAAAACCGTCCTGTTGGATAAACGCGACCATTTCGAGCGCTCCTCCCTCGTCAAACTGATGCTGGGCGATGCGTTGGGTGACGGGCTGATCGTGGCGGATGGCGCGTCATGGAAAAAGCAGCGCGCCATCGCCGCCCCGATCTTCCGGCAGGATCATCTCGACGATTTTCTGCCCGTCATAGACCGCGCGGCAGTGGCCTGCGTCGGGCGTCTCGGCAACACATCGGGACCACAACCTATGCTGCCCGCCATGCTCGATACCGCGATGGACATTATCGTCGAAACCATGTTCGGGGCCGCCCGCTTCGACCGCCGGCAAACCATCGCCGACATTGATCTGCTCCTCAAGGCGATGGGCGCGCCCGCAATGCCGGATTTGTTGAACCTGCCCGGTTGGGTGCCCCGCCTTGGCCTGGCAAAAGGAAAAGCGGCGGCAACACGCTTGCGGGCGGTCTGTCAGCACGTGCTTGATGCCAAACGCGCGGACGGCGATAGCGACGGCGGCATGACCGCACGACTTCTGGAGGCGCGCGACCCTGAAACGGGCGAAGGTCTGTCCGACGAGGCGATTGTGGATAACATTATGACCTTCGTCGGCGCAGGACACGAAACCACTTCGGCGGGCCTGTGCTGGGCGCTATACCTCATCGCACAACAGCCTGATCTGCAATCAGAGCTGACCGCACAAGCGCGCAATGCCCTGTGCGATCCGGTCGGACCGCAGACAATGGCACAGCTTGACCTGCACTGGCGCGTGTTTCAGGAGGCAATGCGGCTCTATCCCCCCATCGCTGCCGTTTCCCGCAACGTGGCCGGGGGTATCGAAATCGACGGTCAGGATTTAAAATGCGGCGATCACGTTACGCTTGTCATCATGGCCATGCACCGCAATCCCGACCTCTGGCCGGACCCCGACACATTCGACGCGGACCGTTTCTTGCCTGAAGCGGTTAAACAACGCGACCGCTATGCTTATATGCCTTTCGGGGCGGGACCGACCATCTGCATCGGGTGGAAGCTCGCGATGATGGAGGCGACGTTGATTTTGGCGCGTTTGCTTGAGGCGTTTGAATTCACCCCGGCACAAAGCCGCACGCCCTACCCTGTGGTGCGTGTTACGACACGGCCCGATGATGGCATGATACTGAACGTCTCGCGGCGTACAGATATTTGATACGAAGGATACCGCCGCAATGCGCATTTTAATCCTGTTGGCAATGGTTTTGGCGATTGCGGGGATCCTGTGGTTCACCACCCGCAACACGACCGGACCCGTCGCCGCCCCGCCTGAGCCGGAACCCGCGCCCGAACCGGAAAGCCAACCCGACCCTGATTCCCCGCTGGAGGTTGAATTGCGCGAGGCGCTGGCGGTTTTTGAGACGGCGCGCAACGATGCGGACCAGGCTGAAAACCCCGTACGCACCGCCCTCGCCGCCCTCGTCGATGAAACCCGCGAACTGGAAACCCGTGTTGCCGGAGACGAAGCCTTCTCACGCCGCGTGCGACAGCCCGTCCGCCGACTGCTGCTGCCGCTTTACGCTGTGACCCGCCGTTCCGCCCGTATCAGCCATCGGGCTGTGGGCGAAGACCGCGAGGCATTGCTGGCCGGCTGTGCCGACGCCATCAGCCGCGCGGCGGAACAACTTGGCCGCATCAGCGATAAAGCCGACGAGGCCGCTCTGCTGCGCCTTGAAGCTGACCTTGAAGTCCTGCAAAGCCGTTTGGATCGGGTGGAATAGCCCCGGCTATCTATGCCATTCAGGCACAACCCCTATTCCTCGCAGTGCAGCATTTTTATATTGCATCGCAGCAAATTTAGCATATCTTAAGTATCAACGCGATGCAGTTTCCTCCCTTTGCACGCATAACTTCAGCGCCCTGCTCCGGTTCCGGACAGGGCGCTTTTTTGTGCGTAACAGGCTTCAAACCCTTGAAAGCCCCGCGCCCCGTTCCCAACTGATATTCATCGAAGGCCACTTGGCTTCGGTTTACGCCCTGCCGGTTTCGGAGGGCATCACACACGTATCGCTTTGAACGAGGATATGACTATGCGTACTTTTGACCTGACACCACTCTATCGTTCCACCGTTGGCTTTGACCGTATGGCAAACCTGATGGACCGCGTGATGGCCGCTGATACAGCCACGCAGAGCTACCCCCCTTATAACATCGAAAAGATGAGCGACGATGCCTACCGCATCACAATCGCCGCCGCCGGTTTCGGTGAGGCTGATTTGTCGGTGGAAAGCCTTGAGGGCCAGCTGGTCGTGATCGGCAAAAAAGCCGATAAAAACGCCGACAACGCCGCCCGCGTGCTGCATCGCGGAATCGCCGAACGCGGTTTCGAGCGCCGCTTCCACCTCGCCGACCATGTCAAAGTGACGGGCGCGGTCATGGAAAACGGCCTGCTACACATCGACCTCATCCGCGAAGTCCCTGAGGCGCTGAAACCCCGCACGATCCAGATCGCGACGGGAGCCGGCGAAAAAGCGATCGAAGCGACCGCGTCGTAACGGCACACCGCTCATCCCCTCCAGATGACACGAAGCCGGCAGGAGCAATCCTGTCGGCTTTTTTTGTGCAGAACTACTGTATCACATAAAACGCTCGGGCCGTTGCAAACAACGCTTCGCGATTCACCACTATCTCCTGAAGTCTGATTAAGAAGATGGCCCTTGGACCGCCTTGTAAATAATGGCGGTCAGCGACCGGCAAGCTGCTGCAACGCACCCGCCCAATCTTCGACATGATAGGTCCGCGAAATCGCACCATCTTCAAGCTCATGAATATCAATAGTCATTATGTCGAAGCCGCGACCCTGACCGTCAACGCCGAATAACGGACCAACAGGCGTTCCGGTCGCACGACTGCGCACGACGACGGTATCCCCGTCCTGATGCATGTCTTGAACAGACCATTCGAGATCAGGGATCAGTTTGGCGAACCCTCCGAGTTGGCCCAGAAATGCATCACGGGTTTTGTTCTTGCCTGAATAATTTCCGACACTTTCCCAATTATCTTTTGATACACTAACAAAGGCTTGAGCATGTGCGTCCGAGCCGGGATTACTCAGAAAGTCATAGAAGACTTGCACAGTGGCCTTGTCACCCGCCATGACTGAAGAAGCTGTGGACACAAGCGCAACGGTAAATCCGGCGGCAAGCTGTTTAATACTGGTCATTTCGATTCTCCGGAATGTTATCAGTTTGATAAGGCCCAGGTCTCGAGCCTCTGACCGTAGTATGGACAAAAGTTGATTATTATATAATATAGGTTTATCAAATTTAACTGTTCGGATTTTTTGATTAATGATTGACAGACTTCGTCAAATGGCGATCTTCGCAAAGACTATCGATCATGGTTCTTTCAGAGGTGCAGCGAAGGAACTGCGGCTTTCACCGTCTGTTATCAGCCATCATATCTCACAGCTGGAAGAACATCTTGGCATAGCCTTGATACACCGATCCACCCGCAAGCTCAGATTAACATCTGAGGGCGAGAGGCTGCTCGCAGCAACACGAAAAATGCTGGAAGCGGTCGAAAATGAACTGCTCGAACTGTCAATGATACCAGGCGAGCCAAGTGGTGAACTTCGCATCACAGCGCCTTCGGTTCTCGCCAAATCTCCATTCACAATAATGATAGCCGCATTTTTGAAGGCCTACCCCCGTGTGCGACTATCAATCGACTTCTCCGACGAACGCAGAGAAATGATCGACGGCGGCTTTGACATTGCTATCAGAATGACACAGAGGGTAGAGAAATCGGCAAACACCCGCAAACTTTTCCAAGTGCGCCGTATGCTGGTCGCATCGCCGGAATACATGGCTGGCCAGCCTCCGGCAGATGAACCTCACGATCTTCGCGACTGGTCATGGTTGGAGCTGGCGCCCGTTCGGAAAGCGCAGATCACATTCCGAAAAGCTGAGTTGAAACAAGTTGTTCACCAGAAGATCCCTCGCCTGTCATGTAATGACGCGCAGGCGCTTTATGGTCTTGCCCTTGCTGGCGCAGGCTTGGCAATGGTTCCCGAATTTCTGACTGAAGCAGATGCTGCCGCAGGTCGCATTGTTTATCCACTTGAGCACTGGACACTCGATCCAATAGATGTGGTTGCGTATTGGCCCTCAAATGCGCCAAGACATGGTTTGATAAGCCTTCTTGTCAACGAGTTGAGTAAAGACCTGAGAAACCACTGGTCTTAAACTCAAATTCCGCCACACCCGCAAACCCCGCATTTTCTCTATTTGTTAATCAGAAAGCGGGTTACTTTCGTGCAAACTTTGGCACACGGAGACTCCCCCATGTTCGGTTCCCTTCTCGGTGGCTCCGGCCCCAAATTCAAACCGATGAAACGCGACCATCTGGTTGAGGCGCTCGCGATTATTGAGGAAACCGACGAGGATGACGCGGCAGAGGCGGAGGAAAGCCTGCTCGAACGCGGCACGGACGGGATGTTTGTCCTGATGGAGAAAGGCCGTGTTGTCGGCATCACCGGCGCGGTGCAGGCGGACGGGTCAGATGACACTGTCTGGCTGTCATGGACCTATCTGACAGAACGCCTGCACGGCCAAGGCTGGGGCAGGTTTATGGTGGACGAGCTGCTCAAGGCGCTCAACGAACACGGCATCCGCAAGATGTTCATCGCCACCAGCGACTATCGGGAGGACGGCGAGGATGTCTACGCCCCCGCCCGCAAATTCTATGAGGCGCTGGGCGCGGAGGAAGAACTGCGCATCCCAGGCTATCACTCCAAAGATGAGACCAAAATCATCTATGGCCTCGTCAATCCCGGCGTTGAAGCCGAAGCCATCGATATGGGCGAGCCGTCACCGGGCGTGCGTTTCGACAGCATCGAAGCCGCGCCCGAATCGGAGAACGGTTTCGGCATTTCGTGGTCAGAGGCAGGGACCGGGGTTGAAGGATTGGACGCCGCAACCGTGCTGGCCAATCAACAGGGTGCGCGCCTGATTATAACGGCATTGCCCGACGATCTTTCTGCCCTTGCCGCCACCGCCTTTACCACGCAAGGCTATGAAAAAGCAGGGTCTTTAGCCGATTTCTACGCCGTCGGATCGGCGCAGGACTGGTGGGTGTACAGAAATAATTAAACAATCCCGCTGTACGATTTTCATGGGTTGGAAACTTTTAAACTGCTAACTATTACGTGAAAAATATTGAAAAGGAGCCGTAATGGGCGCGATTAAACAATACTTGGGGATAGCCGTCGTCGGCTTCCTCGCTTACACATTTTTCCTGGGCGGCCCCAGCGGTCCACAATCCGCAGATTTGGGGAAGGTTCTAGACCGCACCGAATACGCCATTGAGCGTTACAGCGCGTATGCCGAGCAAAATAAATTTGAGCAGATCGGCGAAGAGCAAATCGCCGAGTTCAACGGCTTTCTGACGACTGTTATGAACACCCAACCAACGTTCTACGACAACACCATCGGTGTCAGCATGAACGAAGTGGCCGCTTTTGAAGGCTATGACGACGCCAACAGTAACGGCAGGCAGGATTCAGGCGAAGGCGATCTGTTCACCGTTGAAATCGACGCCGAAGGCCGCCGTCTTATCGCCACGGACGAGACAGGCTCAACCCATAAAGGCTTTTCCGGCACGGGCCTGCTCGCAGGTCTGCTGATCGGCAACCTGCTCAGCCGTCAAAAAGCCGGTGGCGTGAACCCCGGTTCTTTCGCAAACCGTCAAAGCACCGCTCGCAGCGCCTATAAAGCCCCATCCAGTGCCCGTTCACGCAGCCGTTCCGGCGGCCTTGGCAAAGGGAAATAATGACCCTCGATATCGGATCGGGAAGCCGGGGTGGAGAACCGCCCCGGCAATCCTTTGAGAGCAGCGACGCAAGCACTGCCGACCCTGCCGCTGAGATCTACTTTGATCTCCCCGCCTCAAAATCCACCATCCTGCTGATTTCGATTATGATCGTTGCCCTCTGCGGCATCGTTTACGAGCTGATCATCGGCACGGTTTCCAGCTATCTGCTGGGCAACTCGGTCTACCAGTTTTCGATCACCATCGGCTTTTTCATGTTCGCGATGGGCGTCGGCTCTTATGTCTCGCGCTATGTGAACAAGAACCTGATCGAGATGTTCATCTATGTCGAGATGGCGCTGGCGATCATCGGCGGGCTGTGCTCGATTGCGTTGTTCGTGATGTTCCCGTTTGCCCCGTGGATGTACCGCGTGGCGATGTTCGCGTTCATCTTCTCCATCGGCTTTCTTGTCGGACTTGAGATACCGCTGTTGACAAGGGTTCTGGCCGCGCGCAAGGGGACACGGCGCTCAATCGCTGATGTGATGTCGCTGGATTATATCGGCGCTCTGGTCGGCTCGGTCGCGTTCCCGCTGCTGCTGCTGCCGTCGCTGGGCCTGATCTCCGCATCCTTTGCCATCGGCCTGATCAACATCGCCGTGGCGTTCGTCAACGTGATCTGGCTGCGCGAATATCTGCCCAACCCGAAGCGGATGCTGCTGGCCGTTACCGCCATTCTTGTCGCCCTGATCGCCCTGACCGCAAGCGCAACGCGCATCACGGCGTTCGCGCAGAACCATCTCTATTTCGATCAGATCGTTTGGCAGAAAGACACGCCGTATCAATCGCTTGTGGTCACCCATGACTGGCCCAAGCGCGACCTGCGCCTTTTCATCGACGGCCATTTGCAGTTCTCGCAACTTGACGAGCACCGCTATCACGAATCTCTCGTCCATCCGGTGATGAGCTGGGGCGACACGCCCCCGCGCAATGTGCTGGTGATGGGCGGCGGTGACGGGCTGGCTGCGCGGGAAATCCTCAAATACCCGACCGTCGAGCATATCGACCTCGTCGATCTGGACCCCGATATGACCAAGCTGGGCACAGAATTCGCGCCGCTGCTGGAGTTGAATAAAGACAGTCTCAACGATCCCAAAGTTGCGATTTTCAATCAGGACGCTTTCGTCTTTATCAAGACGGCGGAGCGCAAGTATGACCGCGTCATCATCGACTTCCCCGATCCGCATAACGAGGCGATTTCAAAACTGTACTCGGTCGAGTTCTACAAGATGCTGTCCCGCGCCGTGACGCCGGATGCTGTGATCGTCTCGCAAAGCTCCTCGCCGTTCTTCGCGCGCGGCACGTATTGGTCGATTTCCGAGACAATGGCCGCGATCTTCCCGCGCACGACCAATTACACCGTCTCAATCCCCTCCTTCGGCATCTGGGGCTTCAACATGGCGCATATGTCCGGGGACGGCGCGCTGAAAGCCCTGCCCACGGGCCTGAACTACATGTCCGACGCCGTTTTCGAGGCCGCCACAATCTTCCCCCCCGACATCGCGCGCCCCGACACGGATAACGTGAAGATCAACTCGATTTTCGAGCCGAGCCTGTATCATACGTATTTGCGGGATACGGAAACGGGGCCGTTGGTGAATTGAGGGGAATACTACATAACATCCTCTATTGGGGTTGAAGATGCACTTTGCAACTGAGCTAACGTACCTTTGTTTCCACTCTTAAATATGTTCCAAGCCTTAATGATAATTGCAGCTCTTGTAAGCTCGTGTATTCTTCCATTATTGTTCGCTTTTTGCGAATGTAGAAGAGCTTGCATTGTATCAATAATTTGATGTTTTCCATTCCTTCTTCCTGCAAGCCATGCTTGCAAAAAATCATCGCATTTTTTTTCATCAGAGCGTGAGAATACATAGATTAGTGCGGTTGATTGGCCTGCAGGATGTGCGAAAGTTCGGTTTATGTCGCGTCCACTCTTAATAAATGGCTCAATATCTGGATAGACATCACGGGCCAAATTCAACACGAAATCTGGCTTAAGAGTTTCTCTATTATACGGATTGTTATCGAGTAAATAGGCCCAACGCAAAGCTGACGCCAATGTTGAGGAATACTTATAACCCGCGATGTGCAATACATCTGATGGATTTCGCGGTTTTCCAATATCCATACGACCAAATAACTGAGGATCGATACCGAATACGACATGCGTTTTGAACGGCGCATTTGATCTAACACAGGCAGCTAATCTGTTTTGGCCATCGAGTAATCGGCCATCTGATCCAAACTTCAACGTGTCGCCAGTTAATCCCCAATTTGCATTAGCCATATCGGCAGCAAATTGCTGAACCTTATTTGGCTTAGGAGGGCGATTGCCCTTATTTCGCTCGCTTAAGAGTGTAGATGCTGAATCTGAGTCGATTTCAATTATACGACTCGTCGCTGGAGGATTTGCCAGAAACCCTTCAATTTCAGCAATTGCAGGTGTACCTGTGATAGCCATTTCGAATCTCCAGATGTACAAGTTGAAAACGTGTGTACAATTTTTGTACGAAAATTACAACGCGCATGTACACGAAAAATATGACTTTGAGTCACGTCAAATATTGCAGCTTTCCAAAGCGAGCGACGGGCGGGAGCGGAACGCTCACGCCGTGCGGCGGCGATCGCGTGTCTGTGCTGCGCACAGACGGTGCAAATCGCCCGACCTCCCCCCTTGACCCGACGCCGCCCCTCCGCGAAAAGAAACCCGAACTTCAGCCGAGGAAAAATCCAATGACCGACATCACCCTGACCATGCCCGACGGAGCCACCCGCACTTATCCGTCCGGCACGACGGGCGGTGATGTGGCGGCGGATATTTCCAAGTCGCTCGCCAAGGTCGCCATCGCCTGCCGCATTGACGGTGAACTCAGCGATCTGTCGATCCCGCTGGAGGCGGACCATGCGCTTGCCATCGTCACCAATAAGGACAAAGACGAGGCGCTGGAGCTGATCCGGCACGACTGCGCGCATATCATGGCCCGCGCGGTGCAGGAAATCTGGCCCGACACCAAAGTCACCATCGGCCCGGTCATCGAAAACGGTTTCTACTACGATTTCGACCGCGCCGAGCCGTTCTCCATCGAAGACCTTGAGGTCATCGAAAAGAAGATGCGCGAGATCATTGATAAGCGTGATCCCGTCCGCACCGAAGTATGGGACCGCCCGCGCGCGATCCAGCACTACAAGGACAACCACGAGCCGTATAAGGTTGAGCTGATCGAAGGCATCCCCGGTGACGAGCCGCTGCGGATGTACTGGCACGGCTACTGGCAAGACCTCTGCCGGGGGCCGCATCTGGCGCATACCGGCCAAGTCCCGCGCGACTGCTTTAAGCTGACCACGGTTGCGGGCGCTTACTGGCGCGGGGACAGTGACAAGGCGATGCTGCAACGTATCTACGGCGTCGCGTTCCTCAACAAAAAAGACCTCGATGCCTATCTGCACATGCGCGCTGAAGCGGAAAAGCGGGACCACCGCAAGCTGGGCAAAGCGCTGGAGCTGTTCCATTTTCAGGACGAAGCGCCGGGCATGGTGTTCTGGCATCCGAACGGCTGGACCATTTACCGCGCGCTTGAGGACTATATGCGCAAGCGCCTTACCGCTGCGGACTACAAGGAAATCCGCACCCCGCAGGTGGTTGACCGCAAGCTGTGGGAGAAATCGGGCCACTGGGACAAATACCGCGAGAACATGTTCATCACCGAGATCGATGAGGAACACGCCAACGAAAAGCGCACCAATGCCCTCAAGCCCATGAACTGCCCGTGCCATGTGCAGGTATATAATCAGGGTCTCAAATCCTACCGCGACCTGCCCCTTCGCCTCGCTGAATTCGGATCCTGCCACCGCTATGAGCCTTCCGGCGCGCTGCACGGGTTGATGCGGGTGCGCGGATTTGTGCAGGACGACGCGCATATCTTCTGTACCGAGGACCAGATCGAGGCGGAAACCGCGTCGTTTATCGAGCTGCTCGGCACGGTGTATAAAGACCTTGGATTTGAGCGCTTTGACATCAAATTCTCGACCCGCCCGGAGGTGCGTGTGGGGTCGGATGAAAGCTGGGACAAGGCCGAGGCCGCGCTGGAAAACGCTGTGCGCAAAGTCACGAATGACTACGAGATTGACCCCGGCGAGGGCGCGTTTTACGGGCCGAAACTTGACTTCAAACTCACCGACGCGATTGGCCGTGAATGGCAATGCGGGACGTTACAGGCCGACTTCAACCTGCCTGAGCGGCTGGATGCGGAGTATGTGAACGAGGCGGGCGGGAAGGTGCGGCCCGTGATGATGCACCGCGCCATCCTTGGCAGTTTCGAGCGGTTTATCGGCATCCTGATCGAGAACACCGGAGGCCGCTTCCCGCTGTGGCTCGCCCCGCGACAGGTTGTGGTGACGACGATTGTGTCGGACGCGGACGAATACGCGGACGGGGTGGTCAAGGCGCTGCGCACCGTGGGCATCCGCGCCGAAGCGGACAAGCGCAATGAGAAGATCAACTACAAGGTCCGCGAACACTCCGACCAGGCCGTCCCCTTCATCCTCGCCGTGGGCCGCAAGGAGGTTGACGAACACACCGTCTCCGTCCGCCGCCT
>CALFAK010000133.1 GCA_937948985.1 uncultured Neomegalonema sp.
TGCGGCTTCTTCAGCCTTTTTGCGTTCGGCCTCAGCGCGGGCTGCTTCTTCAGCTTTCTTCCGATCGGCCTCAGCGCGGGCGGCTTCCTCAGCTTTCTTGCGTTCGGCCTCAGCGCGGGCCGCTTCTTCAGCTTTCTTACGCTCGGCCTCAGCGCGGGCGGCTTCTTCAGCTTTCTTGCGTTCAGCCTCAGCGCGGGCAGCTTCTTCAGCCTTTTTGCGTTCGGCCTCAGCGCGGGCGGCTTCTTCAGCCTTCTTGCGTTCCGCTTCGGCGCGGGCGGTTGCTTCGGCGCCTTGGGTAATGTCACCCGAGTCGGATTTTGACAGTGTGTCCGAGGCCATTACCTTTGCGGCACCGATTGCTGCGGCCCCCGTTGCGACCGCTTTTGCGCCCATGCCACCGAGCTTATCCAGCGCACCGGAGGAGCCGTCCGCCCCTTGTGCGCCATCAGCTTTCGCATCCGCGTCACCGGATTTCGAGAATGTATCCGATGCCATAGTTTTCGCGGAATCGACTGCGGCACTTCCGGCGGCAGCGACTTTTGCACCCATGCTGCCCAGCTTATCAAGCGCACCGGAAGAGCCATCCGCCCCTTGTGCGCCATCAGCTTTCGCATTCGCGTCACCGGATTTCGAGAATGTATCTGATGCCATAGTCTTTGCGGCGACGGCAGCAGCCGCTCCGGCAGCGGCGATTTTTGTGCCGACACCGCTGAGCTTATGAAGCGCGCTGTCGGTGGATGTGTTTGCATCACCACGCAGGGCGGCACCTGTTGATCCGGTTTGCAAGCCATCAAGCGCGCGGGACGCTTGTGACGGGGTTGCGCCGGAGGATGTCGCGGTCCCGCTTGTATGGAAGGCGGATGAACGGGACGTGCCGACACCACCATCGGTGCGAGGCAGACTGTCAAGCATACTCCCCTTACCGCAACGGCCACCGTTTTCGTACCAACGCAGCAACCAACCCAGAACAGACGATCCGGCGATCAGCAGCAACACGGATAGAATCAATAAGAGGAGCTTAAACATTACGCGTTTCCATTCTGTGCATTGCGGCGCTCAAGCTGATGCGGAAGAACATGCTCGCCGACCATTTCCGAATTCCAGCGCACAAACCATCCGAGGATGGCACCGCCGATGATCGCCAACAAAGTGCAAATGATAAGAAATAGTGTCATCAGTGTTTTTCCCGTACAGACATCGCCACACACGCCAAAGCAGAGCGATAGATGAAAACTTCGCAATAGTTTTAATAGTTTAACTGTTTTTCGATTTAATTTCGAGTGATTTTCTCAGAGCCTTTCCGATTCGGGAATGTTTAGTATTTCAAATACGATAGGCCGCTTCATTCTCATCAAGGCTGAGGTTGTACCGTGAAAACTTTAGTTGACCGGCTTTCGCGGTAATTGAAGGCGGTATCAGAAAAGCGGTTTTCTCTGAGAGAGGGCCGTGTTACGTGCGCGCCATGAAAATATCGGGGCGGCAGCACTTGTCCCCCATAAATCCACGGAGCATGACTGACATGGCACTTGAGCGTACTTTCTCGATCATTAAACCAGACGCAACCGAGCGTAACCTGACCGGCGCGATCAATGCGAAATTTGAAGAGGCCGGCCTGCGCATTGTGGCGCAAAAACGCATCCACATGACCCAGGCGCAAGCGGGCAAATTCTATGACGTTCACGCCGAGCGCCCGTTCTATGGCGAATTGTGCGAATTCATGTCCCGCTCGCCCGTCGTTGTGCAGGTTCTGGAAGGTGAAAACGCCGTCGCGAAAAACCGCGAAGTTATGGGCGCAACCAACCCTGCCGAAGCCGATGCGGGCACAGTTCGCAAGGAATTCGCACAGTCGATCGGCGAAAACTCGGTCCACGGATCGGACAGCGCAGAGAACGCGGCGATCGAAATCGCGTATTTCTTCGCCGGAATCGAACTGGTCGGATAAGATTTTTTAAGGGCTGTGGTGTGTTTTTTGCTGGAAATCAGCATCACAGCCACCAGACGGTCACAATAGCTTGAGATCACGGGCGTGTGGGGTGATATTACCCGCGCGCCCGCTTTGTTTGGGGTAAAGCGGATCAAGATTAAGCATGTTTAAGGGGTGGTTCATGTCTCGTCGTAACGTATTTCGCGCATTGTGCTTGTCCGCATCACTGGCCATTTGCACCGGATTTTCTGCCAATGCGGCGATCTGGGATGCGCAAGCGGAATGGACCGAGGCGCATGAAACGGCCTATGCGCAATGGGTGCGGGAGAAATTCGACAAGGACTTTTTCCATATACCTGAGATGAAAACGACCTTCGGGCTGGCGCTGGATTGTTCGGATGCGATCTATGCGATGCGGATCATCTATGCGTATGAAAACAAACTGCCCTTCGCGATAAATGACCCGACCGGAAAGCGGCACACGCTATCCAATGAGCTGACCCGCTGGGACGGATACCGCGAGACACGGCGTGAGGAACTCGATGACGGGTCTTGGCGCAGTTACAAAGGGCCGGAATATACCGAGACGGACAAGCTGCGCGCGTTTATCGAATATGTGAGCGATGTGACCAGCACGCTGAATCTGGTGCAGGATACCTATCCGGTGGCGCTGGAGGATATTGCGCCCGGCGATATGTTCCTGCTGCCGCGCAATCACGCTTATATTGTTAAAGACATCGATGAGACGGGCGCAATGACGACCCTGTCACACTCCAGCCCGCGCGCGTGGCGGGTGATGGCCGAGATCAACGATTTTCCGGCGGAAGCGCCTGTGGACAGCCGTAAGCGCGATGGTTATCGCCGTTTCAAGCCGATTTCGATGCTGAAGAAAAAAGCGATGGATGTGCCCGGTGCAAGCGATGAGCAATGGAGTATCGCCGCGAAACTCGACGGCGACCGCGAGGCATTCGCGCTGGCCACGCAAACGGCGTTGGCTTCGGTGAAAGAAGACCTGCCCGCGAAGGCCAGCCGCCTGTTCCGATCAATGTGTGATTACGCGGTGCAGCGGGTTGAGATCGTCAATCACGGGCTGAACTATCTGGCGCGGATGGAAGAGAACAATGGCCGGACGTGCATGAGCCGGGGCGAATACGGTGAATACTCGACACCGGGCCGTGACAAGAAAATGACGGCGCAGTTCAAGTTTATGGGCACTTTGCGAAGTGATCCGGCCTGGGCGGATGCGGATTTTGCCGAGAAGAAAGTCATCGATGCGATCTTCACCGAAGAACGCACGATGTCGGAAGAAGAAATCGGCGCGTTTTGTGCGGTGCCGTTCGATATTCGCGGCGGGCGCAATATGACGTTACGCGAGTTGTGGCGCGGCCTTGATGCCGGACGTTTTGCCTCTGACCCGCACGCGCCATTGGATGCCCGATGGGGGCTGGCCGCTGAACCGTGGACGCCGCAATGTCGGAGTGCGCAGTCGGAGGGCTGATTGCGGCGGCGTGTCTTGCGGGGTAATTTTGCCGACCCCTCCCCGCGATGCGATTTATGCCGTTAAACAATGTCACGCCAGCACAGACCGGATTCCATGCTGTCGTCTGGCCCCGCCGGGGGCGGGGTGACCCGCAGGGTCATCGTGCGCTTGACTAATCGTAATTTGTTCTCATATGTTCGCTCCTTGTTTTTTGCGCACGGGGACGGCGGACGGTATGGATTGGGCACTGGCACGGGAGCGTCATCTGGCGGCATTGCTGCGCGTTTTGGCGTTTGTGTCCGGTGTTTTGGGACTGTCCGGTGATCGCTCTGTCACTGTTGTGCCCCGGCACGTGCATTCTTGGGTGCTGCGGATTTTGCGGCCCGCTGAATCGGCGCTGCGGCGGTTGATTGTGATTGAAGCGCGGGAGCTGCGCGTTGCGCCGCCTGTGAAGCGGGCGGCGGCGGTGCGGGGTGTGGTTTCGCGCGGCGCTGTGACGGCGGTGCCGGGCTTTGCGATTGTGGAGCCTTTACAGCGGGTTGCCCCTGCGAGGCCGCCCGTCGCGAAGGGCTATGGGCCGCGTATCAGCTTTTTTGACGGGTTCGATGAGGCGCGCGAAGCGCCGGCTTTGGTGCTGCCCGATGATCCGGTCGATGCGGGGCGGCTGTGCAAGCGGGTGCTGTCGGCGCAAGCGGCCCTGTCGGATTTGCCGAAACAGGCGCTGCGACTGGCCCGCTGGTATGCGCGGCGGGATGCGGGAATGCTGCGCGCCGTGCGGACGCGGGCGCTGCGACCGGGACGACCGCCGGGGCATCGGCAGCGCAGGATGCACGAGATTGACGAGGTGCTCGCCAATTGCCACGCGCTGGCACTCTACGCGCTCGCCCCCGCACCCGAACCGTGACGGGTTTTGTGAATAAATAATCTGAAAGCCCCGCTTCGTGACCGGAGCGGCGGCTTTTTGGCGCTTTTTTACAGGATGCACTGCCAGCCGCTGCGGGCGAAGGTGATATTCGGGGCGTGTTGGCGGGCTTCTTTTTCCATCGCGATGATATCCGCATCGCTGCGCTCAGGGTCATGATGGGTCATCAGGATATGTTTTGCCCCGGCCTGTTTGCCGATTTCCAGACCTTGCCGCCATGTGGAGTGGCCCCAGCCCGCGCGCGCCGCAATCTCATCATCTGTATAGGTCGCATCGCAGATCAGTAAATCGCTGTCACGGGTGGCTTCGATGATGCCGTTATCAATCTGTGGTTGTCCCGCCTCATGATCGGAGGCCACGGATATAACCCGTCCCCCACACTCAATCCGCCAGCCTGAGGCGCCATCCGGATGGTTCAAGGCGAAGGGGCGGGCCGTTCCGCCCATCGCCAGCTCAGCCGCCATGCCCGCTTTGGGAGCGCTCAGGTTGAGGCCGTCGAAATAAGTCAGGCTGGGGAAAACCGGTGGCGACATAAGGCATTGTAATGTATCGGAAAAAAGATCGCTGTCGCCGGGGTTGGCATTCCATATCCGCAACTCGATACTGCCGCCCAGCAGCGGCTCAAAAAACGGCAATCCGCAGATATGGTCGAGATGCAAATGGGTCAGCAGCAGGTCGATCACCTCGGGCCGGTCCCCGCCGCGCGCCATCAATGATTGCCCCAGCGCCCGAAATCCCGACCCGGCATCAACCGCCACCATGCCGCGCTCAGTCTCCAGCGTGAAACAAGTCGTGTCGCCGCCGAATTCCAGCCTTTCCGGTCCCCCCGAAAAAATCGATCCCCGTGCACCCCAGACGGTGAAGGTGATGTCGGATGAATTCGTCATTTTATCACGTGCCCGTATACAGCATTCAAAAGATCAGCCAAGGGGAGGGTTGAATAGACCATGCCCTTAATAAACCCGTCTGCTGTGCTGCGTGCGGCAAAAAGTGTCTCCATAACGGTCTTTAATCAGCGCCAAGATAAATCGTAAAGTCTTGAGGAGGTAACATGGTTCCAATATTGAAAGCGTGACGAATATCACAATGTGGATCAGAATTTTACGCAGTGTTAAGTTTAGGCTTACGCATCAGTTCTAACAGGATCATAAGACTGTACAGCAGTCTGTCTATCTTATGAATTTCGTTCAGGTTTCACTTTGATAAGATTGACAAAATATGAGGCGAACGACTTCGTTTGCGCGCAAGGATCGCATGATGACCGACACTTCAGACGCTAATAATCCGGCACAGCAGCGCCCGCTGACCCTTGCCGACGCACAGAAATTGGTCGGTGATGCGGATAAGGCGTTGGAGCTGGGCGCGCGGATATATAACGCCGCCGCTAATCAGGCGAACGGGGCAGAGAAAGGGCGGCTTCGACAGCTTGCATGGACCGCGCAGCAAAAGCGTCTCGGTGATCGGCCCCGTTGGTTCTCTCAGGCAGGGCAAGACCGTTTTCTTGACGAGCACGTCTTCAAAGGCAAGCGCAACGGGGTGTTCATGGATGTGGGCGCATATGACGGGGCGACAGGGTCTAACACATTGTTTTTTGAGCAGTATCGTGGGTGGAACGGGTTGCTTGTGGAACCTTCCCCGCTGTATGCGGCGCAAACGCGCGCGTGCCGCCGCAACCCGATTGTGGAATTGGCGATTGGCCCCGATGACGGCCACGCAGAGTTTTTGCACGTCACGTCAGGCTACACCCAGATGAGCGGCCTCGCCGACAGCTATGACGCGAATTTGCGCAAACAGATTGAGGCCGATCAGCGTTACAAGGGGGAAACGATCCGGGTGAAAACGCAGACCCTGGGCAGCTTGATCGAACAGCATGGTCTGGGGCCGATCGATTTTATCTCGCTTGATATTGAAGGCGGTGAGGTCGCGGCGCTTTCCAGTTTCGATTTTGAAAAGCATCGCATAACCGCATGGTCCATCGAAAATAATGCGGCGGGGGGTGATATCGGCGCGATCATGACGGGTGCCGGGTATCGTCTTGCGGATCATATTGGTGTCGATGAAATTTACGTTCGGGGCTGAGCGTATCTTTTTGGCCTTCAGATTCCGGCACTATCGCGAGGCAGCTGTTTCAAAGGCTTTTGGTTAATTTTTTTGCTCACGGTCCGCCTCACTTGAACCGTTTTGATGCGTAATGGTCATGCGAAGAGTTATCTTCGCACCATAACGAACTGGCGCCGCCCATAACGTCAGTTTGACCGGATCATCAATATAAAAATCGCGGAAGTCATTGGCATTACTCGTAGAAATCCGCTAACGTATCCAGCGTTTGGCCCGGAGAGGCTCTAAACCAAAATAAAGATAGTGGAGAAGACTGAATGTCAGAAGAAAATCAAACGATCGAGCGTATGCTGGCCGATAAGAAAGCCAGCCGCCGCGACTTTATGGCTGGCGCGACGACGCTGGGCGTTGCGGCGACCACCGCTTCAACGATGTGGGCGACCCGCGCGAATGCGAGCGAGCCTAAGCGTGGTGGCCACATGAAAGCGGGCCTGAACGATTCCAACACCATTGACTCGCTCGATCCGGCGACCTTCAACGCGACGACGATGATCGCTGTCAGCCGCGCATTCCGCGACAGTTTGGTGGAAGTGGGCCAAGACGATTCCGCCGCACCGGGCCTCGCGGAGAGCTGGGAAGCGACGCCTGATGCGAAAGAATGGCGCTTTAAACTGCGCAGCGGCGTTGAGTTTTCTAACGGCAAAAGCCTGACCACAGAAGACGTGATCGCATCAATCAACGTTCACCGTGGCGAAGACTCTAAATCGGGCGCAAAAGGCGTTTTTGAGGGCATCACTGAAGTTAAAGCGGATGGCAAAGACACGGTTGTTGTCTCGCTGAACAGCGGTAACGCTGATTTCCCATTCCTGATGACCGACTACCACATGAACATCCTGCCTTCTAAAGACGGTAAGGCAGAAGTTCTGTCCGATGTTGGTACCGGTACATACCTGCTCAAAGAATTCGAGCCCGGCATTCGTGCCGCATTTGAGAAGAACCCTAACGCTTGGCAAGGTGATGAGTTCGGTTACGTTGACAGCGCCGAAATCGTTACGCTGTTGGATGACACCGTTCGTGTTAACGCGCTGCTTTCCGGCGATGTGGACATCATCAACCGTCCTGAGCTGAAAACGCTGGGCCGTTTGAAGCGCGTTGGTTCGGTTAACATCATCGATGCGGCATCGAACCTCGCGTTCACGCACCCGATGCGTACCGAAGGCGCACCATTCGATAACAACGACTTCCGTCTTGCGCTGAAATACGCGACGCCACGCGAAGACTTTGTCGAGAAAGTTCTCTACGGGTACGGTGTTGTCGGTAACGACCAGCCGCTCGGCCCTAAATTCGCAAGCTACGACCCTTCACTGACTGTTGAACAGGATATGGACCGTGCGAAGTATCACCTGAAAAAATCCGGTATCGGCAATTCCGCAATCAAGTATCAGTATGCTGATACGGCTTATAACGGTGCGGGTGACGCAGCTCAGATCTTCCTGGAAGCATGGGAAGAAGCAGGCATCAATGTCAGCCTTCAGAAAGAGCCGAAAGACGGCTACTGGTCCAATGTTTGGAACAAAGTGCCGTTCTGTGCATGCTACTGGGGTCCACGTCCTGTCGAAGATATGATCCTGTCGATCGCTTATCTTGGCGGCGCGGCCTGGAATGATACCAATATCGACATCGCCAGTGTCAACGCGTTGGCCACTGCGGCGCGCGCGGAACTGGATACCACGAAGCGTAAGGATATGTACCAAACCATTCAGCATCTTCTTTCAGCACGCGGTGGTACGATTGTTCCGGCGTTCGGTAAAGACATTGCCGCAACCAGCGACAAGATCGGTATCGGACCCAAGCTCGGCGGCGGCTGGGAAATGGATGGCGGTCACTTCATCAAGCGTTGGTGGATGGCATAAGATACGGGCCTTTAATCAGGCCCGAATTCGACCTCGTTACAAGAGACCGCCGGGAGCAATTCCGGCGGTTTTTTCATGCTTCCCCTACCAGTTTTGCCCGCGCAGCATCCGCCAGAGCAATAATCCGGTAAATCCCGCGCAACCGGCGAGGATGGCGCAGACGACCCAAAACCCCCACGGAACCTGCGTTAAGGGCAGTCCGGCAACGTTCATCCCCAGCAATCCGGTGACGAATGTGATCGGCAGGAAGACGACCGAGACAATGGACAGGACGAGCATGATCCCGTTCATCCGCTCCGCCAGCCGTGCGGTCATCTCGTCGCGCAAAACGGCGGCGCGCTCGCGCAGGCTGTCGAGGTCTTCGACGATGCGGTCATACCCCGCCGCCTGTTCCTCCAACACCTCTGCCGAGTGCAGCCATTTGGGTTTACTGCGCACGATGTCGCGAAGTGCCACGGCTTGTGGTACAAGATACCGGCGCAGCATGACCGCGTCCTGACGGGCATCGGTAAAAGCGTTGCGCATCTCGGCGGTTGGCACACCGCTGTCGCGCAGGGCGTTGAGTTCGTTTTGCTCGATGATGTCTTCCAGTTCGTCCAGCACAGGCTCGGCCCGCTCACGAAGGTAGTAGACGAGCCGCTCGACGAACGCGCCAATGCTGTGCGGAGCGGCGCCTCGTTCGATGTCGGCGATGATCGCATCAACGGCCTTCAATCGGCGTAAGCCCACTGTTATCAATGTTTTATCCGTGACGGACAGGCGCAGCGAAACCATATCCTCAGGTTCCGCACCTTCGTTGAGATTGACACCGCGCAGGAACAGTACGCTGGACCCCAGCGTTTCGGTGTAGCGGGGGCGGGTATCCTCGGCCATCAGCGCCCAAGCAACCGGATTTGGCGGGATTTGGCCGTCGAGAAGCCAGCTTTGCGCGCGCGCGCCGTCGCGGTGGAAATGCGCCCAGACCCATGCGCCATCCTCTACGGGTTGGTCGAGTTGCTCCCAAGTAATTGATTCTGCTGTACCATCGCTTTGCAGAAGCCACGCGCCGAGCAGGCCGTCATTCTCGATTTCCATCGGATCGCTCCCCTATGCCTGTTCTTCAAGGATTGCCGCCGCCGTGCGCGCTCCCGCATCCAGCGCACCTTCGATCAGGCCGGGACTGCGCGCTGCGGCCTCGGCGATGGCGAAGCGCAGGCGTCCGGCCAGATGCGCCACGCGCAGGGTGTTGGGGCGGACCGTGGGGTGTTGAGGGGCTTCGGTAAGGTCGCGGTGGCTGGCGATGAGCGGGTTTGCGGCCCAATCTTCGATCTCCAGCACCACCGGATTAGCAGCATCTGCGCCGAAACAACGGGTGAGTTGCTCCAAAACCGCCTGTTTCAGCACGTCTTTATGAGCGGCGCGGTCAGCGGCGGACCAGCCGACGAAGCCGAACAGGGCGGCTGGCGAGCCGTCCGGTCCGCAATGGTCATGCATCTCGACCAGCGGTCCG
>CALFAK010000134.1 GCA_937948985.1 uncultured Neomegalonema sp.
TCCGCCTCCTTCGCAGTTGCCGCCACATCGGCGAAGCGTGCGAGGCTGTCCGCGATTGTGGCGTTGAGATTGGCTTTTGAGAACCCCTCGGATGCCGCGCCGAAGATCGCGATCTCGTCAGCGCGTGCCGCTTTTGCGCCCTCGAACCCGCGCATGTTAGGGGTCAGCACGGCGTAAGAAATACCATCCGCCCGCTTAATCCCCGCCATAACATTCGCGGCATCGGCCATTTGTGGAACCCATTTCGGCGAGACAAAACTGGTCGCCTCGATCTTGGTGAAGCCGCAAGCCGACAATTTGTCGATTAATGCCACTTTGTCGGCAGTGGCGATCATCCGCTTTTCATTCTGCAAGCCGTCGCGGGGGGCCATCTCGAAGATTGTGACGCGGTCCATCATTTGCCCTCCAGCGGGAACACAAGGCAGGTCGTGCTGCCCGTTGCGTATACCTTGCCGTCCTGTCCGATCATCTGTCCCGTGGCGGTGGCGACGCGGCGGCCTGAGCTGACCACGGTTCCTATCGCGCGCAGCGGGGGTGTGTCGGTGAAGGCGGGACGCAGGATGGTGACTTTGTACTCAATCGTCGTGTAACCCGTGCCTTTGGGCAATGTCGTTTGCACCGCGCAGGCCATGCAGCTGTCGAGCAATGTGCCGAACCACCCGCCATGCGCGCCGCCAAGCGGGTTATACGCACCGAATGCCGGCGCGCCCTCAAAGACCACATGCCCCTCCTCCGCCTCAAGCAGCCGGAAGGCCAGTGTTTCCGCTATCGGCGGGGCGGGATAGAGGCCGTCGCGGATGCCTTGGATAAAGTCCAGGCCGCTCATCTGCGCCAGTTGGGCGGGCGTGAACAGGTCTGCGGTTGAACGGGCGTAGCGCGGGGCGGTCATGACGAAATCTCCGGCAGGTTCATGCCAGCATATCCACCCGATAGAGCGGCGTTAAGGGTCTTTCTTCACCTTCAATTCCGGTGGTATCGGCATCCGGTTGAACGCGTCCAGTCCGGCGATTTTGTAGGCTTCGGCCAGTGTCGGGTAGTTGAAGGTGTTCTCAACGAAATATTCGACCGTGCCGTTCAGGTTCAGCACCGCTTGGGCGATATGGATCAGTTCGGTCGCGCCCTCGCCGACGATTTGCACACCCAGAACGCGACGGGTTTTGAGGCTGACCAGCATTTTCAGCATCCCGTGCTCCAGCCCCATGATGTGCCCGCGCGATGTCTCACGGAAACGGGCGATGCCGATCTCGTAGGGGATATTGCGCTCCCGCATCTCTTCCTCTGACATGCCGCAGGTGGAGATTTCGGGGACGGAGTAAATGCCGTAGGGAAACCACGGGCTTTCCGGCAGGGTCGGGGTTTTCAGCGCATGACAGGCGGCGACGCGGCCCTGTTGGAGCGAGGTTGAAGCCAGCGAAGGATGCCCGATCACATCGCCCGCCGCGTAGATATGCGGCACCCCGGTCTGATAGCTGTCGCGGTCAACCGTGATCCTGCCACGGTGATCCGTCTCCAAGCCGACAGATTTCAGGTTGAGGTTCTGCGTCGCCCCCATCCGCCCCGCCGCGAATAGCAGCATTTCGGCGCGCACGTGGCGTTTATTCTCCAGCGAGACCTCGATATGGGTTCCGGCGTCCTCGATATTGGCAATGGCAGAGCCGAGGCGCAGGTCGACGCCGTTTTCTTTGATTTGATGCGTGAAATCCTGGATCAGGCCCGTGTCAATGAAGTCGAGAAAGCTGTCACGTGGTTCGATCAGAGTGACGCGCACGTCGAGGGCGGAAAACATCGTCGCATATTCGACGCCGATAACCCCTGCCCCAACCACGATCAGCGAGCGGGGGATGTTGGCCATCTCCAGGAATTCGTCACTGTCAACGATGGTCGTGCCGTTGAAAGGCACGGTATCGGGGCGGTAAGTCTTGGTTCCGGTGGCGATCAGGAAGCTGTCGGCGGTGAGGCGGGTTTTGTCTCCGGCTTCGGTCGCGACTTCGATCTCGTTCGGGCCGACAAACCGCGCCATGCCCATCAGTGTCTCGACGTGGTTGCGGTTGAATTGGTGCTCCAACACATCGACCTCGTGATCGAGGGTCATGTGGAGGCGGGTTTTGAGGTCTTCCGCACGGATTTCGTCTTTAACTCTGTAGGAGCGCCCGTAGAACGACCGCTCGCGGTAGCCGGAGAGGTTCAGCACCGTCTCGCGCAGGGTTTTCGACGGGATCGTGCCCGTGTGCACCGAAACGCCGCCCAAGCGGTCTTTACGGTCAATCACCAACACCTTGCGCTTCAGCTTTCCGGCCTGGATCGCCGCAGATCGTCCGGCGGGGCCGGAGCCGATGATAATCAGGTCATAGGTGTTCATGGGATTTCCCGAAAGAATGAAAGTCGCGATTTGCTTTACCGATAGCATTGAAGCGATGCATCAACATTATACATGATGACAGAAGATCTTATACCGTCGATCGATACATATTGCTGGATTTCGATTGCCGGAACATGAAGGAACAGGCCCATGACAAAAACCATCCTCATTACAGGCGCAACCGATGGGATCGGGCTGGAGGCGACGAAAAAGCTGGCGGCGCAGGGGCATACGCTGCTGCTGCACGGGCGCAATCGGGTGAAGATGGCGGCGGCGGTTGAGGCGGTGGGTGGTACGGTCGAGAGCTATCTTGCCGACCTGTCGCGGTTTGATGAGGTTGAAAAACTCGCGGGCGCGATCATTGCGAAGCATGAAAGCCTTGATGTGATCATCAACAACGCGGGTATCCTTAAAACGCCAGACCCGATTACAGCCGACGGGCTGGATATCAGGTTCGTGGTCAACACGTTGGCGCCCTATCTGCTGACACAGCGGTTGCTGCCGCTGATGAACGGCGCGGGGCGGGTGGTGAATTTGTCCTCTGCCGCGCAGGCTCCGGTCGATGTGAATGCGCTGGCGGGGCATAAGAAGCTGGCGGATATGGACGCCTATTCGCAGAGCAAGCTCGCCATTACCATGTGGACGCGGGTTATGGCTGAGCAGCCCGGCAATCCGGTGATGATCGCTCTCAACCCCGGCTCCCTGCTCGCCACGAAGATGGTGAAGGAGGGATTTGGCATGGCGGGTAGCGACATCAATATCGGCGCGGATATTATAGTCAGGGCGGCGCTGTCAGAGGAATTCGCCGATAAGTCAGGCGCGTATTTCGATAATGACGCGGGACAGTTCGGCCCGCCGCATCGCGATGCGCTGGATGCGGGAAAATGT